>JALUMZ010000090.1 GCA_027055635.1 Campylobacteraceae bacterium | reverse complement strand
ATCTAATTTTATCAAATTATTAGCATTAGGACACACATTTTTTACATAAAATGGATTATAAAGGCCCTATTTTAGGGATTGTATAATTTTAAAATGGTTGAGATTTGGTAAAATGAGAAAGTTAGGAAAAGTATAGTTATCTAGTTGACAATGTATCCACTATGATAGAACCTCTGCTTATAGCAGCCATCGCAGGCTTTGTTCTACTTTTGGCTCTAGGTATATTTTTACCTATGTGGTCTATAGCAGAAGCAGTTGGAGGATAACATGGAAGTAGGAACTATCACAGTAGCAGTTATAAGCGTAATTATATTAGGTGTTACCTTTTGGATAATAGATAAGATAACAAATATATAATTAAAATTATTGGCACTGTATGCTAGAATAGTTTGTAGAAGCGGTTCCATTTACATCTATAAGTGATATGTCGCCTAAATATAAAACTTTTCCATTTATGGTGCAATTTGCATCAGTTCCGATATTGTGTATATATACCCAAAAGTCGTTTTTGTCGGGTTTGTTTGGTATGTCGTTATTGTATCCAGATTCTGTAGTAAATTTTACTCCATTAGTCGGGTCGCTAGCAGCTCCTGTAAAGATAGAGATATTAGCATCTTCACCGCTTGTCTGTTTTTGAAATTTTCCAGAATCTTTAATGAGTTTTCCAAAGACTTTACCATCTCTACTTAAATCAGCTGGATAACCATTTGGATTTAGTTGACTAGATGGGTTATTTCCTATGCCCCATGTAAAGCTACCCTCATTTATACTCCACTCGCCGTTTGCACTATCAAGTGCAGTGGCAACTGCTGAGATAGTCGCTATCTCAGCAGATTTTTTAGCCCCATCAGTAACACCTGAAAGTTTCGGAATGGCAATTCCAGCCAAAATCCCAATTATAACAATCACAAAGATAAGCTCTACCATTGTGAATGCATTTTTGTTCATTTTTAATGTCTTATTTCTAAAACATCGTTTGTATTATGAGCAACAGTACTATCAGATCTTACAACATCCAAGTTTCTTATATTAGTAGTATTTGCTCCCGTAACCAATTGAGATGTTCCATTTAAATCAAGTAGTGCTATTGATTGGGCTGGAACTTGAACAATAGAATCATGCAATGTATATGTTGCAGAAGTACTAGTGATATTTATATCAAAGTTGTTTGGATTAAATACCCATAAATCATTTTTATCCGGTTTTCCTAAAACATCTTGACCAGGAATATCTGCTGAAACAGTTATGCCGTTTACAGGGTCAGATGCAGGTCCTGTGATAAATAGAACATCATTTGAAGGGTTACTAGCTGTTCCCCAATATATAATTTCACTACCGTCAGATGAAGCAGCACCTACTATCTTAAATTTATCATTCTTCTTCATAATTTTCTTTAAAACGGCTTTTTTCTTATTGACATCTGCATCATATGCTTGTCCGGTATTGTATCTAGCTGAGAGTGCACCGGTTGCTATATCTACATTGTGCCATTTAACATTTGTATCGCCATAATCTTCAAGTCTAAATTCTTCCGCAGCTGTAATAGCTCCATCTAGGCTGTTCATGGCTGAAAGTTCGCTATTTACTTTTGCTTTATCTCTTACTCCATTAAACTTTGGCAATGCAGTTGCTGCTAATATGCCTATAATAACTATGACAAAAATTAACTCTACCATAGTAAAACCACTTCTTTTCATATTCTCTCCTTTGTATTTTTCGTATTGTACCAAACATATCGTCAAATTCTGATAAAATTTATATAAAATCAGCTATAATTCCGGTTTTTATAGGATTTTGAAGGATATATATGGCGCTTTGCGGATTAAACTCGGAACAATACAAAGCAGCAACTACTAGTGCAGGGGCAAATCTCATAGTGGCAAGTGCTGGTACAGGCAAGACTTCTACTATCGTTGCAAGAATTGCATATTTACTAAAAGAGCAGAGCGTGAAGCCTGAGCATATACTTTTGCTTACATTTACAAACAAGGCGGCAAGTGAGATGCTGAGTAGAGTTCAGAGATATTTTGATAAAAGTGTGGTTGACAAGATAGAGTCAGGAACTTTTCATGCAGTGAGTTATAGATTGCTCAAGAGATTAGGTAAAGATATCAAGCTTAAAACCCCAAAAGATCTAAAAATCTTACTAAAAACTATAGTTGAGAGAAGAAGGTTTGATCATATAGATTCACCCATAAAACCATACCAATCTTCATACCTTTATGATCTATTTTCACTCTATCAAAACTCTACGATTGAGCTTAGCTTTTCAAGATGGCTAGAAGAGCAGGGAAGTGAACATGGGGTATATTTTGATATTTATGAAGATATATTTGAAGAGTTTTTAGCTCTTAAAAAAGAGTATGGATATGTTGGTTTCAATGATCTTTTGATTTTGATGGTAAATTCTTTGAAAAATGATAGAGATATAAGATTTTCAGAAGTCCTAGTAGATGAGTATCAAGATACAAATATACTCCAAAACTCTCTCATAGATGCTTTTAATAAAAAATCTCTCTTTTGTGTAGGCGATTATGACCAGAGTATATATGCTTTTAATGGTGCAGATATCAAGATAATCGGCTCATTTCAAGACAGATATAAAAATGCAAAGATATTTAAATTAAATAAAAATTATCGCTCAACCTCAAAGATACTATCCTTAGCAAACAGAGTCATAAAAAACAACCCAAGACTATATGATAAAGAACTTGAAGTTACTAGAGGTGGTGAGTGCGAGGCTCCAAAACTTTTGGTTTACGAAGAGCTTTTTGAGCAGTATCACTCTATCTCTGCTCTTATAAAAAACTCCAAAACTCCTTATGAAGATATAGCGGTTATTTTCCGAAATAACGCGAGTGCAGATGGTATAGAAGCAACACTCAGGGAGCTTGGCGTATCTTGCAAAAGAAAAGGAGGAGTAAGCTTTTTTGACTCTCGTGAAGTAAAAGCTATGATTGAGCTCATCAGCGTGGTGGTAAACCCAAAGGATATGATGGCTTTTATACATATATTTGAGTATGCAAAAGGTGTGGGTTCGGCTCTCTCAAAAGAGATCTTTGAGGGTTTATTTAAGCTAGGAGATGGTGATATATATAGAGGCTTTTTTCATCCCAAAGATATCTCAAATCCATTTAAAACTAGAGCCAAAAATTATCAATTGGGGCTTTTTGATGATTATGGCGGTTTTGGAAGTGTGAGCAGGTTCTATAGGCTTGGTTTTGAAGATGCCTTTTTGTCAAACCCTATCTTAAAACATGTAAAATTAAATGAAGATGGGGCAAAATTTATCTACTATTTTTATAAATTTTTAAAAAATAGCACAAGAATCAAAAACCCAAAAACTTTGGTTTCTCATGTTCTTTTCAGTGATATATTTGCCAGCATATCAGATATTTTAGCAACAAATAGAGCCACTAGAAAAGATGGAAGCATAGATGAGAGTTTAAAACAAGAGGCAAAAGAGAAGATAATAAGAAAAGGGTATCTACTTCAAGATATAGCAAAAAATTACTCCTTAAGCGAAAGATTTTTAAATGCCATAACCCTAGGAAGTGGAGAGATGAGTGAGGGTGAGGGTGTAAATCTACTCAGTATTCATGCAAGTAAAGGCTTAGAATTTACAGAAGTTTTTGTGATAGACTTGATGGACGGAAGGTTCCCAAATAGAAAGCTGATGAGCAAGGGTGGAAGCCTAGAAGAGGAGAGAAGACTCTTTTATGTAGCAACCACTAGGGCGAAAGACAGACTCTCACTCTCCTTCGCCAAATATGATAAAATTAAAAAAATAACCTATACGCAATCTCCGTTTTTAGTGGAAGCAGGGTTAATCAGTTAAATAATCATTTAAAAATTATTGATACAATATATTTTTTTCATAATCTTTTATATTTACTAAGGCTTCACACGACGGGTACCTTAAAATCAAAGATTTTGACACATCGGTTGCAGAGTTGTTCATATAAAAATTATGAAAAAATAATAAATTTATTAGGATAATTATGAAAAATATTATATTGATACTCATGCTACTGTTTAGCTTTGCTCAAGCTGAGGTGATGAACTTTCCTATTAGTAAAAATGTTGTGAATTCGGGTATGAAAATCATAGATATCAGAACAAAGCCAGAGTGGATGCAAACAGGTATCATAAAAGGCTCAAAAACCATCACTTTTTTTGATGAAAAGGGTGAATACAATATACCTAAATTTCTCAAAGCTTTAAACTCGTATGTGAAGCCAGGTGAAAAGTTTGCTTTGGTATGTAGAACAGGACATAGAAGTCGAATAGTTGCGAAGTTTTTAGGTGAAAATGGCTATAGAGTGATAGATTTATTAGGCGGTGTTCAAGCTTTGGCAAGAGATAACTATAAGTTTGTAAAATATGAAGACAATAAGTAAGATTTTACTTGTTTTAACATTAGGGATAAGTATGCAAGCAGCACAATTTAAATATACAAATAGTTTGATAAACGAAGATTCTCCCTATCTAAGACAACATGCTCACAATCCCGTGAATTGGATGCCTTGGGGTGAAAAAGCTTTTGAAAAAGCCAAAAAAGAGCATAAGTTAATATTTTTATCTATTGGATATAGCACTTGCCATTGGTGTCATGTGATGGAGAGAGAGACTTTTGAGGATGAATTAAGCGCTAAAATTTTGAATGATGATTTTGTCTCTATAAAGGTAGATAGAGAAGAGAGACCCGATATCGATAAATACTACCAAGATGTATTTTATCTTTTGAATAAAAGAGGTGGAGGTTGGCCGCTAACCATAGTGATGACACCTGAGAAAAAAGTGATATATGCCGGCACTTATTTGCCAGGAGAGAGAAAATCTTACTCTCCTAGTTTTAGAGATGTCATGAGTTTTTTAGTGGATAAATTTAAAAATAGTCCAAATGAAATCAAAAAAAGCGCAGATAGTATAGAGTATGCTATAAACCAATACACACATGTAAAAACAACCAAGGATGATATAAGTTTGAAAGTCATAGATAGCTTCATCAAAGATGTAAAAGCAAGTTATGACAATATATACAAGGGCATAGGAAAATCACCGAAATTTCCGCATGCTAGTACATTTGATACTCTTTTAGATATATATAAAGTTACAAAAAATCAAGATGCACTTTTTATGAGTGAATATGCTCTAAAAGCCATGGCAAACGGTGGCATAAATGACCAAATAGAGGGTGGGTTTTTTAGATATAGTACCGATGGTGCATGGACAATACCGCACTTTGAAAAGATGCTCTATACAAATGCTGAACTTATAGAGGCTTACTCAAAATTATATAGCATAAAGCCAACAGAGTTTACTAAAGATGTGATTACAAAAACTGTGCAAAATATGGATGATAGATTTTTAGAGGCAGGTTTATATAAAAGTGCAAGTGATGCAGATAGTGAGGGAGTAGAGGGAAAGTACTTTGTATTTTATGAGAAAAATGCACATAAAGCACTAAAAGATTCCGGTTTTGATGAAAAAAATATAGAAAATATATTAATTTATTTGGGGATTACAGAGGTTGGAAATTTTGAAGACGGAAAGACAAATCCCATAGTTGACACAGAAGAAAAAGTTCCGGATAATCTTGATAAAGCCAAGAGAGTTCTTAAGAAACTAAGAGAGAATACAAAATACCCCTTTATAGATGATAAGATTTTAACTTCTTGGAATTCATTGATGGCAAGTGCTCTTTTTGAAGCAGAAGTAGTAGATGAAAAATACCCAAAAAAAGCTCTAAAATTAGTTGATAATATATTAGAAAACTTACAGAAAAACGGTGTTTTATACCATCAATTATTAAAAGGCAAAGAGTTAAAAGTTAAGGGCTTATTGGAGGATTATGCATTTTTTACAGATGCTCTCATAAAGGCCTTTGAGTATTCGCAAGATAAGAGATACTTAAACAAAGCACTTAGTTTGACAAATGAAGCTATGAGAAAATTTTATATAGATGGTAAATGGTACCTGTCTGATTCTGATTTTAGATCTATAGCTCCTTTAGAAGATGCAAGTTATAGGAGTGCTCAAGTTGTTATGATAAAAGATATATATACTCTTGCTCTTTTGAAAGGAGATATGGATTTGTATGAAAAAGCAGAACTCATGCTCTCATATATCGCAACAAAGATCAAAAGTCACCCATCTTTTTACCCTGAAGCTATAAAGCTAGTAATCATATCCAAAAAAGGAGAGATAGATTTAAAGGGACCAAAAAACAGAATAGCTGATTTAAGAAAAATAAAAAAAGATGTAAACTATCCTTACATGTATATATTAGAAGAGGAGCAAGATATACTTCAAGCTTGCACTACAAAACAATGTTTTGCATTTTCAAAAAATGCAACAGAACTTCAAGACCAAATTATAACTTACCTTACGCACTAAACACATATCAACACTAAACACGGTGCACCAGTCAATCAATTTGTCTGTGCACTGTTTCATTTATACACAACATAATCCATAAATATTAATAAAAACTTAATTAAAATATATAATAAAGTTATTTAAAGAGTAAAGTGTTATAATAACTTCTTTATTAAAATATTGTTATAGATTATAAGGAGGTAATGTGAAAGTAGAAATTTCTCGTAGAAGATTTCTCCAAGGAAGTGTCGCGCTTAGTATAATAGGTGGTACTTCTATAGGTGCTACAAGTCTTCTATCAGATGAAAATGAACATGGTGAAATGCGCATCATGACAAGAACTACCAATACGAAAGCCCAAAAGGTGCCTTTTTTGTGTGGTATGTGTGTAAATAAATGTGCAGGAGTTGCCAGAGTAGAAAAGGGAGTTGTAGTAAAATTAGACCCAAATCCATATTTTCCAAAGTCAAGAAACATGCTTTGTCCTAGGGGAAATGCAGGGATTCAAACTCTTTATGATCCAGATAGATTAAAATATCCGCTAGTAAGAGTCGGAAACAGAGGCGATGGAAAATACAAAAGAGTTTCATGGGATGAAGCTTATGATGCTATACTCAATGGAACAGATAAATTTAAGGGTTTGCTTCAAATTTTGGATGAAGAGAAAGATAATCGCTCCACTATAGGTTATTGTAATGGAGAGGGACTATCTAAAGAGGGCTTTGAAGAGTTGATGGGACTTAAAATCGGGACTCCAAATTATGTTGATGAGATTAGTATCTGTCTTGAAACTGTTTTAGGGGGATACTCTGCTACTATCGGTGCTTACGGCGAAGCGGATATGAATAATGCCGATTATGTTATCATAGCCGGAGCAAATAGGGCTGAAGCTATCATAACTCCAGATACTATGGATATGTTTAAAAGAAGCAAAGGCAGAGGACTCAAAACAATAGTGCTCGATCCAAGATTTACAAATACTGCGGCTAAAGCCGATAGATGGTATGCCATAAATCCGGGAACTGATCTAGCATTTGTTTTGGCATTGACTTATGTTGTTTTTAGTGAAAATCTATATGACAAAGAGTTTGCTAAGAAATATTTAATTGGCTATGAAGATTATAAAAATCATGTGATTAAAAATAGCTACACTCCTCAATGGGCGGAGAAAATCACAAATATTCCAGCAGACGAGATATACAAAACTGCTAGAGAATTTATGAGCTCAGAACATCCTATATATTATCAAGGAAGAAGAAGTGTTTTTGCTAAAAATGATTTTCAACTTCGTCGTGCTCAGGCTATATTTCAAGGATTGAGTGGAAATTTGGATAAAAAAGGCGGTATCATATACGGTAAAAAACTTGCACTTCCAAAAGAGGATGTAAACTCACCTATGTATGCACAGGCGCAAGATAGATTTGATAAAGAAGGTATAGCTATATTTGCCGGAAAAACAGGTTCTTGGATAGTATTTAGAAATATGGTTTTAGAGGGTAAAAACCCATATCCCGTAAGGGCTATGTTTATGAGAAAGCATAATCCGATGGCGGGGGTTCCTAATACTAAAAAAACAGAAGAGTTTTTGAAAAAAATGGATCTAAATGTCATGATAGATATATTGCCAAGTGATACTACTATGTTCTGTGATGTTATATTGCCGGAGGCATCATACCTTGAGAGAACTTCACCAGTTGCTAGTTATGGATTTTTGGAGCCTGCAATTGTACAAAGAAGAGCAGCTATCAAGCCTATGTTTGAATCTAAAACACCAGAGGTTATATATAAAGAGTTGGCGGAAAAATTAACAGAGCCTCTTTGGAAAAACAGTCTGAAATATGACGAAGATGTACAAGATGACACAAAAGGGATGAAAGTTGACGAATTAGCAAAATATTACAAGGAAAATGGTTTTGATTTGACTGAGCCTTGGGAAAAAAGTGTTGAAGAGTTAAATAAAGAGAGAGTTGTTAAAGCATTTGGTGAAGAAGCATGGAATACTCTTGAAGAAAAAGGTGTTTACTATCCAAATATGGATAAATATCACAAGCAATTAAATCCGAATGAATACCAATACTATCCAGAAGATAAGAAAAACTATACAACAAAAGGCGATAAGCTTAAAGTTGTAGTTAACTTTAAAAACTTGGCTAAAAAGGGCGTTGATCCTATGCCGACTTGGCATGATGAGTGGGCATTTAAAGTGCCGGATGGTCAATTTAGACTAGTGACTGGTCGTCACGCCCAATTTACCCAAAGCGGAACTACAAACAATATGGCTCTTAGAGATTTGATTCCCACAAACTATATCTGGATCAATAAAAGAGAAGCGAAAAAAAGAGGTATAGAATTTGGAGATATGCTAGAAGTAAAAAGTAGCGTAGGCAAAGTACATATAAAAGCATATCCTACAGAAAAAATAGCACCAAATATGATCTTTATGCTCCATGGTTTTGGAGGAAGTAGTAAAGAGATGGAGATGGCTTATGGAAAAGGTGGAAATGACGCTTCTATCATAGAGGATAAGATAGAGCCTGTATATGGGGCTGCTGTTATGCATGAGACAAATGTTGAGATAAGGAAGGTGTAGTCATGGCAAATTATGGAATGGCACTAGATTATAAAAATTGTATAAATTGTAAAGCTTGTGAAGTAGCTTGCAAAGAAGAAAATGGTGTTCAGCTTGGAGCCGATAAGCATCGTATTTGGGTAGGAGTTAAAGAGATAGAAGGTCTATGGCCAAATCTAAGTATCGCTTCAAGTACTTTTGAGCCGAGTCAATGTCAGCAGTGTGAAAATGCCCCTTGTCAGGAAGTTTGTCCAACCAAGGCCACTCATTATACGAAAGATGGAGTAGTTATGGTGGATGCCGATAAGTGTATCTTGTGTAGTTACTGTATGGAGGCTTGTCCTTACGATGCAAGATATGTTAAAGAGGATACTATGACAGTTGATAAGTGTACTTTTTGTAGTGATACAAGACTGCTTCGTGGTGAAACTACTACAGCTTGTCAAGCTACTTGTCCTACCAAAGTGAGAACTTTTGGGGATTTGGATGATCCTAATAGCGAGATAAGCATACTATTGGCACATCGTGAGCATCGTACGCTCAAAACTCATCTTGGCACAAAGCCAAAACTATTTTATTTGATATAAGGGGGCAGGTATGTTTGTATTAGCCGAAAAAGGTATGAAGATAATAGAAAGATTTATACCTATGAGACACACTGATATAAGGGAATTATTAAATTTTAAAAAAACTCCGCTAAATCTTTTGGTTGCATTTACTACACTTGTATTCCTTGTACTGTTTGTAGTTGGAGCAACAAATTATTTGATTCACGGGCATCATGCTTATGGAGTTACAAGAGAGCATCCTTGGGGTTTGATGATTGCTATGTATATATTTTTCGTTGTAAGCTCAACTGGACTTTGTATCATGTCTGCTATCGGACATGTTTTTGAGGTAGAAGTTCTTGAGCCTTTTGCAAAAAGAGCGATTCATGGTGCACTTGTTACGCTCCTTAGTGGATTCATTGTGATATTTTTAGAGATTGGTCATCCACTTAAGATGATGATTTACAACACAATAAGTCCAGGCTTAACTTCTGCTATATGGGGAATGGGTGTTTTATACTCCCTATATCTTATATTTATCGTTATAGAGTTTTTCTTTTTACTTAGGCATGATCACAAATGGGCAAAAAGATTTGGTATATTTGGTTTAGTTGTTGGTGTTGCAGCCCACTCCAACCTAGGAGCCGTATTTGGTTTCTTGGTAGCAAGACCTGTGGCAAATGGTATATATTATCCACTCTATTTTATACTCTCAGCTATGGTGACGGGATGTTATCTTATCTTTTTAATGTATGGTTTTAAATATAAGTTGAACTTTCCACCAGAAATGCAAAAAACACTTGTTGCTACTGCGAAGATTTTAGGTCTTTTATTGGCAATTTTACTTTTCTTTGAGATTTGGAGAATGCTAACTGCTATCTACGGTGGTATGGAAGATAGAGCTGAAACTGCACTACATATACTAAAATCTTCACCTTTTTTAGTAGGGGAGATTTTACTAGGAATTGTGATACCGTTTCTTGTGATTTTATTAAGTAATGGAAAAGCTATCAAAACTATGGTATTTGCATCACTTGGCGGTATGGTAGGTATATTTTTTATGAGATATGACTTGGTTCATGATACTCAACTATATCCTATGCAAACTCTAAAATTAAGAGAGTATCAGCTTCCACCAACTTTTATAGAGTATTTTCCTAGCACTACCGAGATTTTTATAGCACTAGGTGCAATAGGTATAGCTATAACACTATATTATATCGGAGATAAAATCTTATATTTAGAAACTGATCCAGACTAGAATTATCTCTACATGTAGAGCTATGCTCTACATGTAGAGAGATATACTAAGAAATACAAGCAGAGTCAAAATCGCATAACTAGCATATGTATTTATCTTGCCACTATGCATTTTAGCCAAGAGATGTGATAGTTTTTTTGCAAATTTCATCAATGGATATAGTACCAAACGATCGATTAAGTGTACTTCTTGCCGCTCTTGTTTGATACTTAAACGAAAATGCTTCGATGCAGTCTCTTTTTGATCGCTTATGTTTGAGCGTAAAATCGTATTGAAAATAACTCTTACTGGTTGGGCAAATCCACTCGCCGTATAGGTCATTTGAGGCAAAAGATTTTTTATGCCGCCATCCCATCTGGTTTTGTAAATCACACTTCTTTTTCTAGCCACTAAAAGCCATACTAAGCCAGCTGTCAGTCCAAAGAGTATCAAAAATGTTATGAGCATATATGAGGTTGACATAGCAAAAACTACAGGATTGTCCTTGCCTCCGCGATGCATCACCACCACTCCTCTACCATATAGTGTATTTTTACCTACCTGAGCCCCTATATCGTGAAAATCATTAATAAAACCAGAAGGCAGTTTATCAGCTACTTTTTGATTATTGAAAAATGGAGGCACAAGAGCAGTTGTGGCAGAAGCATTTGTTATAGGGTAAACAGCTCTGTCTATCGTAGGAATTACAAATGTTGGCAATATGCCAAGCAAAAATGTAACAATAGCAAGAAGTGCCATAGGTGCTAGAGTAGTTTTTGTCACCTCTTTTGTTTTCTCTATGGATTTGGAGCGAGCCATCCCTAGAAAACTCATAGAAAAAGCACGGGTAAAGCAAGTGACAGCCAGACCGGCAGTAAGTGCTAAAAATACGCCGGCGATGATAAATGATACTTTTACACCTAACGATGCTAGCTCTACACTGCGAAGCAAGGATTCGAGCGTAAGCCACTCACTGACAAAACCGTTAAATGGCGGCATAGCCGATATAGATAGAACACCTATCAAAACAAAAAAACCGGTCCACGGCATTCTTTTGAGTAGTCCTCCTAATTTATCAAGACTTTTTGTTTTGCTTTCATCTTCTATTACCCCTGCACCCATAAAAAGAAGAGTTTTAAAAACAGAGTGATTTAAAAGATGATACAATGACGCAACCAATGCCATAGAAGCAGCGACTTTGTGTCCGCTTGTGAGAAAAATCATACTAGCACCAAATGCAGTGATGATGATGCCGGCATTTTCTATGGAGCTATGAGCTAAAATAGTTTTAAAATTATCCTCGATAGTAGCATACAATATACCAATCAACGCGGTAATTGAGCCAACTATAAGCAGGATAACACCAAATCCTACTTCAGACATAGGTAAAAAGTTGGCATTAACGCGGATGATTCCATAAAGTCCTAGGTTTAGTGTTGCGCCTGCTATAAAAGGTATAAATGCTGATGGAGTTACGCTATAAGCTCTTGAAATCCAAAAATTAAACGGTATCAATCCCCCTTTTATGCCAAAACCTAAAAAAGATAGTATGAAAATACTCCATTGCATACCAACGCTCAAGCTAGAAATACTAGCTTCTAGTTCTTCAAAACTGAGTGTTTTTGCATTTATTGCTAAAAGTAAAAAAGCGATAGCTATAGCCAAAGTTCCAGTTTCCCCGACAGCCAACATTATATATCCTGCTCTCTCACTCTTTCCGCTGTTTACAAG
>JALUMZ010000089.1 GCA_027055635.1 Campylobacteraceae bacterium | reverse complement strand
CTGAGAAATCTTTTAGTTGCTACTTTGCTTAAACTTGTTATAATTTTATGTAATTGTTTTTTCATGATAAAGAAACATTACAACTTTTTCGCTTTAGCTAAGATTTTTTGGCTAAGGTGTTGAATATATTCAAATGATTGAAGACAAATTGAACAATCGACCTAGAAAATTTCTCAATTGGAGAACCCAAAATGAAGTTTATAATGGTCAAAAAAATAGTAGCTTAAGGTAAAAATAGATATGATTTTAAATTCAAAAATTGCACTTCAGGTTTTAATTTTGGAGTTAGCAGATACCGTGATAGCGATGGATAGTTTCGGAGCATCAGCACCAGCCTCACTACTCTTTGAGAAGTTTGGTTTTAGTGTTGCAAGTATTATGGAAAAGATAAAATAAGTAAGTCATATAGGAGTAGTATGAAAGCATATATTAACAGTTATGAATTGGACTCCTGTGTAGGCAATAGTAAAAGTTTGATGAGAGCAATCTACAATCAAGAGAGTGGCATTACAATAGACACCTCTTATATGCAAGGTACTCCTGTCGGACTTGGTGTGATGCACTATAGCGATTTTTTTGAGACCTTAAACTCTGTAGTTAACGAGGTACTTCTCCACTCTAACTTAGATAATTTTCATGATACTCTTTTGCTCGTTGGCTCTTCAGTGGGTGGGATGCAAGAGAGTGAAAGACACTATTTTCAAGATAAAAATTATAAAAATATAGAGAGTTCAAGACATACTATAAGTGTGATAGCAGACTCTTTAGTAGAAGAGTTCCACTTTAGTAGTAGTCGCTCTTTCTCTACTGCCTGTACCTCTTCTGCAAATGCACTTCTTGTTGCAAAACGTCTTATAGAAGTAGGTGCTTATAAAAATATAGTTGTTGTTGGAGCAGATGCCCTCTGCTACACAACTGTATGTGGATTTCATGCGTTAAGTGTTCTCTCTTCAAAAGTCTGTACCCCATTTAATGAAGATAGAGAAGGTATGAATGTAGCAGAAGCGATTGCTGTCCTCCTTCTTCAAGATGAAAAGTTTGAACACTCTATAGAGTTGGCAGGAGTCGGGGCAAGTAGTGATGCTTATCATATGACAAATCCTGATCCTACTGCAGATGGAGCTGTGAGTTCGATGTACAGTGCATTGAAGGATGCAGGGGTGGATGCTAAAGATGTTGATTATGTCAATGCCCATGGAACAGGAACAGTCGCAAATGACACGGTGGAGGCACTAGGAATTGAGAGACTCTTTGATGGTGTGGCTGTAAGCTCTACAAAGGCTATCACTGGTCATACTCTTGGTGCTTCAGCTGGTATTGAAGCTATTGTTTCATGTGAGGTTATCAAACAGGGACTTATTCCTGCTCAGGCAAATCTAGTCGAGGCACAGAACAAAAATATTTACATACCAAAAGAAAACATTAAAAGAGATGTAGTGTATGTTCTTAGTAACTCATTTGCTTTTGGTGGAAATAATACATCACTTCTTTTTAAGGGAGCAGAGTAATGTCAAAAAGAGTAGCAGTAAATATTTTAAGTGTAGCTACTATAGCTGCACCAATAAAAATAGAAGACCTTGATGAGAAGAGAATAGTACCTAAAATGATGATAAGAAGGCGACTAACTAGAAACACAAAAATAATGCTTTATCTTGCAGATAAGTGTGGGTTTAACGGGACAAAGATAGTTTATGGTTCAGCCTATGGGGAGCTACAAGCGACAGCAGGAATCACAGATGCTATTTTAAATGGAACACAAATAAGCCCAACACTATTTCAAAATAGTGTTTATAATTCAGCACCATCGTACTATTCACTTTTAAACGACGATAAGGATGAGATACTGACTATCTCGTCTGGTAAAGATACTTCAAAAACAGCACTCCAAACAGCAGCACTCCAAGCACTTTTAAGTGGAGAAAAGGTCTTATGTGTAGTCACAGAGTGTCTCAATATAGCAAATATAGAAGAGATAAATAGCTGTACAAATTTTCTAGAGTCTGGTTGTGCAGTTGTTTTAGAAATAGCAAACGATGAGACAGATGCAGTTGAAATCGCTTTAAAACCTCATGAAGGAATCGTTGAATCACTATGGGATATAATGAGTCTTATAGATAATTACGAGAAAGGAAGAGTGAAAAATTTTATCACTTTATAAAATTAAAATCTGAAATTTAATTATTAAATAAGATTTTCAATGATATAATTCTTCTAAATTATATTTAAGGAATAATATATGAAATCAATAATACTTGCTTTAACGGCAATCTCTGTGTTAACATTTAGTGGTTGTGCAGGTTCAAATCCAGCACCAGGAAAAAAACAGGTTCAAGCTAAATCTAGCTATAAAGTGGGGAAAGCCACTAAATCAGAGGTAATTGCTGGTCTTGGAACACCAGCTGGGCGTTCTTACAATTCAAAAGGTGAAGAGACACTGGTCTATCGTAATATTCATCGAACGGGTAAGGCATGGATTCCATTCTATTTTGGTCACGATAGAGTCCGTACTAGTGTAAAATTATTTACTTTTAACGCAAAAAATATTTTAACGAAATATTCAACTTCATCAAACCATTATTAAATTGCTTCTCATGAGATATCTCATGAGGCAATTTTAGATACTACCCTCTTTACTTATCGATAGATATCAACAGATATTTTTCTTCACAAATATAAATTGTTATAATAAGATAGAGGGAAAGAGAATAGATACTTTTTATCGAAGTATCTATATTATCAATTTATTGTAAATTAATTTATGCGTAATGAGAAACTATGAGAAGATGTTTCGTTAGTATTTGGTGTAAAATGAACAACTTTTCCATTTTTAAAATTAACTACAAAAGTTGTAAATCTAGTTCTCCAATACTTCCATCGATTCATTTCAGTTGTTGGGGTAACATGGGCTGGTGGAACACCTAGAGAAATTAAAACAGCTTTTTTACTCATATTATTGGTTATTTGAGCAAGCCTAATCTCTTTTTGTTCTGCCTCAGTAAATAAAGAGATGTCAACTTTCTTTTCAGCAAAAGATCTTGTAAAAAGAGCCAACATGTCTATGCCTGTGTATTTTGGTATATTTCTTAAGATAATTTTATTGCCTTTGTAGTTAAAAATAACTTGTTTTGCATTAATCTCTTCCATTGTTACTTTTGAATTGGCAGGAATTAAAATACCAACCTGATAGTTTGTTGCATCAACAATCTTTGCACCTCTTGAAATATTGTAATGCATATTTTGCTGAGTATACATTGTTGTCTTGTTTGAAAAGACATTTTCAACTTCTGGAGATAGCTTTAAACCTCCACATCCACTCAACATAAATCCTAAGCCCATTAAGAGCATAAAAGTATTTAAATACTTCTTCATCTTTCATCCTTATTTCTTAAATTTATGAATTGT
>JALUMZ010000088.1 GCA_027055635.1 Campylobacteraceae bacterium | reverse complement strand
GAGTATAATATTCCTTGTATGTAGTGATAAGGATATTTTTATGGATAATTCTATATTTGTCGGTATTGGTGCTAGTGCCGGGGGGCTTGAAATTTTAAAAAAATTGGTCAAAAAACTCCCGGTTGCAGTAAATAATATATATTTTATAGCGCAACATCTTGATCCGAGTAAAAAAAGCTCTTTAGTTGAAATATTATCAAGATATTCAACTTTGCCCGTTTTACAAATTGGAATGCAAGCAAATTTTTTACCAAATCATATTTATGTGGTTCCACAAGGAAGCAATCTTGTTTTAAAAAACGGTCATTTGGTACTTGAGCCTGAATTTAGAGCAGATTTTACTCCAACTCCATCGATAGATATCTTATTTGATTCTTTAGCATTATGTAAAAAATCAAAAACATTAGGAATAGTCCTAACTGGTGCAGGAAATGATGGCTCAAGAGGAATAAAGAGTATAAAAGATTATGGAGGCTGTACTATAGCCCAAGATCCTAAAGAAGCATATCATCCAAGTATGCCACAAAGTGCAATTGAAACAGGTTATATAGACAAAGTGTTTAGTATCGAAGAGATTATAAGATATATCTCAGCACCTTTGCCGGCAAATAAAAGATTGCTAAATGAAAAAATTACCCCAAATATATTAAGAGTGATAAAAAAAATCTTAAAAGAGCAGGAAAATTTAAATATTGCCAAATATAAAGACGATACCATAATGAGACGCATAAACAAAAGGATACTTCTTATCGGAAAAAGTACACAAGAAGAGTACATGAAATATATAGAAGAACATCCAAAAGAAGTTCATCTTCTATACCAAGATATTTTGATTGGAGTGACTGCATTTTTTAGAGATAAATTGTCATTTAAAGCATTAGAAGATGAATTAAGCTCATACTTACAAGATAAACCTCAAAATTATGAATTAAGAATTTGGTCTATAGCCTGTTCGAGCGGGGAAGAAGCGTATTCTATAGCTATTTTAATCGCACAAATAAGTAAAAAACTGAAAAAGACTTTTAATGTTCATATTTTTGCCACAGATATAGATGATGAGGCCTTGGATATCGCAAGAAGTGGATATTATGCTAAAAATTCACTTAATGAGATGGATACAGATCTGCTTAGCGAGTATTTTATAGAGACTCAAAATGGATATAGAGTTATACAGTCCATAAGAGAACAGATTGTTTTTACCCATCACAATCTATTAAGCGAACCACCGTTTATAAAACAGGATATTATAAGCTGTAGAAATTTTTTGATATATATCAAACAGGAAACTCAGCAGGAAATTTTCACACTGTTTCATTATGTTTTAAAAGATCATGGTATATTGTTTTTGGGTTCATCGGAATCTACATTGTTGAGTATAAAATACTTTTTGGCTCTAAATTCAGAACATAAGATATATAAAAAAGAAAAATTAAAAAATCCGCCAAAATTGTCTAGCCATTATTTTTCCAAACATCTTGAACAAAGCTCTAAAAGTAAACCAGTTATAAATAATAAAAACCAAATTGTAGATATAGAAGAACAGATATCTAAAAAAATCTTTAATTTTCTTGCCCCTGATTGTTTGTTGATAGACAAGAATTATTTTATCGTTTACAAAAAAGGTAAAATACCATTTTTGAGATATAGAGATGGATTTGCAACACTGAATATTTTAGATAATATAAATGAAGAGTTGCGCTATGATATGTCTGTTTTAATCTCTAAAGCTTTTGATTCCGGCAAGGTGTGTCGTACAAAGTTTATAGAGTTCAATTTAGATACTGACCGTATGGGGTTTTTGCGTATTATTGCATATCCTTTTAAAGATATGAGTAGCGATATGCTTTTATTGTATTTTCAAAATATAGATGCAAAAGAATTAGAGTTCAATACGCAAAATTCAATTCTTACAAATGAATCTTTGGTTGTTGCAAGTTTGGCTAAACAACTTCAAGAGATAAAAAAAGAAAATCATCTGTTAACCAATAAAGTTAATATAAATAAAGAAAATATGCAATTACTAAATGAAGAGTTGCAGAGTTCAAATGAAGAGCTTCAAAGCTCCAATGAAGAGTTAGAAACCTCAAATGAAGAATTGCAGAGTTCAAATGAAGAATTGCATGCTTCAATACTTAGTGTTAAGTCACTTAAACAGCATCTTTCTCTTATATTGAATTCTACCCTAAACGGCATGATTGGTTTGGATTTGGAAGGCAAAATCACTTTTGCTAATGATGCAGCTGTAAAAATTCTCGGTTTCTCAAGAGATGAACTTTTGGGAAAAAACGGGCACAGGCTCTGGCACCATACAAAACCGGATGGAAGCTATTATCCTTATGAGGAGTGCTCACAACATTATTCTTTGCAAAAAGGAATTTCCAAGAGAAGTGAAGATCTGTTTTGGAAAAAAGACGGCACATCATTTGAAGTTGAAGTTTTACAAAATCCAATAGTAAAAAATGGTGTTGTAAAAGGTGCTGTTTTATCTTTTTATAGTATAGCAGAAAGAAAAAACATGCAAAGATTACTACAACACGAACATCAGCTCGCAGATCTGTTTATGAATGTGGAGGGTGCATTGATGTTGACACTTGATATGAATGGCAATATAAGCATGATAAGCGAACAAGGTTGCAAACTCTTAGAAGTTAAACATGATGAAGTAATAGGCAAAAATTTTATTGATAATTTTATACCCAAAGAGATTCGTTCAGAAATTAAAAATGTTTTCAATAGTGTAATTGCAAAGAAAACAAAGATAGTGTCGCACTATAGCAATGAAATTATCGATGCTCTTGGAAAAAGACATCTTGTGGCATGGACAAATAATTATATAAAAGACATAAATGGAAAGATACTAGGTGTTATATCATCTGGACTTGATATAACAAATGAACAAAAATTAATCAAAAAACTGGCTGAAGAAGAAAATCTATACAAATTAACTTTTGAAGAAGCAGATATCGGGATTGCACATGCCTTGTTGAGTGGAAAATTTATAGACACAAATACATATCTTACAAAGCTCTTAGGTTATACAAAAGAAGAATTTAAAAAACTTAATGTATCTGATATAACTTATCCTGATGACATGAAAAATGACAAAAAAATGATAAAAGATCTTATAGCCGGCGAGAGGGATAATTATCATATAGAAAAGCGTTATATTCATAAAAATGGAAGTGTTGTATGGGTAAATATAGCTGTTGTTCTTCTAAAAAACGAGTTTGGCAAGGCTCTGTATTTTTTAAAAATCATACGAGATGTTACGGAATTAAAACTTTTAATGTACCAACTAGAGAGCGAAGAGACAAAACTCAAAAATATCATAGAATTTATACCTACTCCTATCATGATATATGACGAGGATGGTAAAATCTTAATAGCAAATAAAATTTTTAAAGAAACTATAGGAT
>JALUMZ010000087.1 GCA_027055635.1 Campylobacteraceae bacterium | reverse complement strand
CATCTCTTCTTAGTATAAAAGGCTCTTTGTCTTCTATACTCAGGCTTGCATTGATACCTGCCATCAAACCTTGTGCAGCTGCTTCTTCATAGCCGGTCGTGCCGTTAACCTGACCGGCTAGATACAAACCTTCCATTTTTTTGGTCTCTAGTGTATGTTTTAACTCTGTAGGGTCTATATAGTCATACTCTATAGCATAACCATATCTGACGATTCTGGCGTTCTCTAGGCCGACAATTGACCTTATCATTGTGAGTTGGGTATCAGGTGGCAAAGATGTTGTCAGACCGTTTATGTAGTATTCTGTTGCCTCTCTTGTTTGAGGCTCTATAAAAAGATGATGTCTCTCTTTATCGCTAAATCTATTGACTTTATCTTCTATGCTAGGACAATATCTAGGACCTGTTCCTTCTATCTGTCCGGTAAAAAGTGGCGCTCTGTGAAAGTTATTTTCTATGATAGTATGAGTCTCTTTGTTTGTATAAGTTATGTAGCAAGGAAGTTGATGAGGCTCAAATCTCTCATGTTTAGTTCTGAAGCTAAATGGTTGCGGATTTTCATCGCCACTCTGTTTTTCCATCCTTGAAAAGTCTATACTCTTTGCATCTATCCGGGCACAAGTTCCTGTTTTTAGGCGACCTAAATTTAATCCAAATTTTCTAAGTGAATCAGAGAGATTGACTGATGGAAACTCACCAAATCTTCCGGCGTTTTGTTTAAATTCACCTATATGAATCAAACCCTTCATAAAAGTACCTGTAGTTATGATAACCTTTTTAGCTTTATATCTGTTTCCAAGGTGTGTTTTTATGCCTGTAACCCTTTCGTCATCACTTAAAATATCTTCGGCTATCTCTTGCGAAACGGTTAAATTTTCTGTATTTAGCACTATATTTCTCATGAATATTCTATATCTATCCATATCGATTTGGGCACGACTGCCTTGGACTGCCGGTCCTTTTGACTGGTTTAGGATTCTAAACTGTATGCCGGTAGCATCTGTTGCAAGCCCCATTTGACCTCCAAGAGCATCTATCTCTTTTACCAAGTGACCCTTTGCAAGTCCTCCTATGGCGGGATTACAACTAGCTGCGCCTATTTGTTCAACCAGCATGGTTAAGAGTAGCGTTTTGTGTCCAAGCCTCGCACCAACAAGTGCAGCTTCGATACCGGCATGTCCACCACCAACTACGATAATGTCATATTTCATATATAAAAATCCTAATAAAGTTTTCGCTGATTATAGCCTATTTTGTATTAGTTTTTAAATAACTGCTATAATTTCACTAACCTTACTCACTTTTTCTCAAAAAGTCATACTTTTTGTAGCTTTAGGGGGTTGTAGGGACTCTTTGTCCCTGCCAATATAATGGGCTTTGCTCATTATATCGTGTAAGGTCAGTAATTTCAAAAAAATTTGGAGATGAGAATGAGTCAGTTTTTAAAATTTGAGGTTGATTTAGAAAATTTTATAAAAAATCTTGAAGAAATAGTAAAAAATAACAACAAAAAGATAGAAGAGTTGCTAAAAATTAAAGAGAAAAATTTCTCAAATTTTGTCAAACCTTTAGAACTTATAGAGGAAGAATTAGAGGAGTTTTTTACTCCGCTCTCACACATAAATTCTGTCAATAACAGCGATGAGACGCAAAAGGTATATACACAATCTTTACCAATTATCACAGAGTACTCTACTAAACTGTCTCAAAATCTTGATATTTACAAAGCTTTTAAGGAGCTTGAGCATGACGAGAGTCTAAATAGCGAGCAAAAAAGAGTAGTTGAATTAAATATACAAAACTTTGAATTAAGCGGTGCAAATTTGGATGAAACAAGAAAAAAAAGGTTGGAAGAGATAAGCTTAAGGCTAAGTGAACTCTCAAACGATTTTTCTCAAAATCTCATAGACGCTACCAATGAATATGAGTTGATTTTAGACGAAAAAGATGTCAAAGGTTTGAGTGAAGATGATAAAAAAAGCTACGAAGTTATGGTTGATGGAGAGAAAAAATATAAATTTACTCTTCAAATGCCACCATACATAACTTATATGACTTACGG
Organism: Campylobacteraceae bacterium; assembly: GCA_027055635.1. Taxonomy (GTDB): domain Bacteria; phylum Campylobacterota; class Campylobacteria; order Campylobacterales; family Sulfurospirillaceae; genus JAADIZ01. The sequence goes on along the minus strand of JALUMZ010000087.1, from coordinate 1,389 downwards.
GCAAAACAGGCAAATAAGAGAGGAGCTATACAGGGCTTATGTGACCAAAGCACCGCAAAATGCTAAAATAATAGATGAGTTGATGAGCTTAAGGCAAGAGATGGCTAAAATCTTGGGATTTGATAATTACGCTTCATATTCGATAGCTCCAAAGATGGCAAAAGATGAAAAAAGTGTTGTGGATTTTTTGCAAGAGTTGGCAAATGCCGCTAAACCATATGCCAAACAAGAGTTACAAGAATTGGAGAATTTTGCAGATGTGAAACCTTTGGAGAGCTATGATTTATCATTTTATGCCCAAAAACTTAAAAAATCCAAATATGATTATGACCAAGAGCTATATCGACCATATTTTGAGCAGACTTCTGTCGTGCAGGGGTTATTTAAGTTTTTAAACTCTCTTTTTGGTATAGAATTTGTCAAAAATGGTGAAAAATTATGGGATGAAAAAGCAAGCTCCTATGATATCTTGGTAGATAAAAAGTTAAGAGCAAGAATCTATCTTGATCTAGAAAGCAGAAAAGGAAAAAGAGGCGGAGCATGGATGCACAATTGGCAAAGTCACCATATAGATGAAAAAGGACAAGAGCACCTAGCTTCAGCCTTTGTCGTGGCAAATTTTCCAAGCTCTGAAAATTCACCCTCTCTTTTGAGGCACGATGATGTGGTGACGCTGTTTCATGAGATGGGTCATGCTCTTCACCATATGTTGAGCAATGTAAGCGAAAACGGCGTGAGTGGAATAAATGGTGTAGAGTGGGATGCAGTAGAGTTTCCGTCTCAGTTTTTGGAAAATTTCGCTTATGAGCCAAAAGTATTGAAGATTTTTGCCAAACACTATAAGAATGGAGAGGTTTTAAGTGATGAAATGATAGATAAGATTGTAAAAGTTAAAAATTTTCAATCAGCTCTTGGGATGCTAAGGCAATTAGAGTTTTCTTTGTTTGATTTCAAACTCCATCAAGCTCTACATGTAGAGGATGAAGTGCAAGAGTTACTAGATAGTATCCGAGAGGAGTTTAGCCTGATAAAACCACCTTCTTACAATAAATTTCAAAATGGTTTTGCTCACATATTTGCAGGTGGTTATGCTGCTGGATACTATAGCTACAAATGGGCGGAAGTATTGAGTGCAGATGCATTTTTTGAGATAGTTGACCAAGGAATTTTTGATACAAAATTTGGCAAAGATTATCTGCATATCATACTCGGACTCGGTGGTAGTAAAAGCATGAGAGAGTTATACAAAGAGCTAAAAGGCGAGGATGCAAAAGTACAAAGCCTGTTGCGTTTAAATGGAATTGGTGTATAAAGGATATACTGTGAGTACAGATAAAGTGTCTTTGGAAAATTTAAAGAATATATATAAAGATGAGAGCCAACAAGAGT
>JALUMZ010000086.1 GCA_027055635.1 Campylobacteraceae bacterium | reverse complement strand
CTATGACAAAGCCTAAAACTAGTACATGGAACTCCACTGTTTTTCAGAGTAAACGATGTCTGAAATTTATCCTCTGTAAGCTCAAATGCACCATAGCTATTGATAGTTGGCATAAGCCTGTCTATAACTTTATAGAGATAAACTTGATATTGTGTTTGCTCACCCGCATTGTAGGAGAAGAAGAGATCCAAATCATTTAAAACCAGATTGTTTATCATAATCTTATCATTTTTTGCAATAGCATATCTGAGATTTAGCCCTGTTTCTACATCAATATTGCGCTCTTTTAGTTTAGAAACAATCTTTTTTTCGATCTCGTCTCCACCGCCATTTTGATACATCCACATGCCTATCGTATGCTTCATGCTATATCCTCCAAAGGTAAGATTTAAAATTATACTCAAATTTACCATAATTTGAGTATAATTACAGAAAAATTTAAGGCTCATCGGTGAAAAAATTTGACGAATTAAAAGAACTTATAGAGATAAACTCTTACACTCAAAATAAAAATGGTGTGGATAGAAACGGCGATATTTACAAATCAAAAATGGCAAAACTAGGATTTACATGTAGAGTTTTTGAAAGAGAAGAAATAGGAGACCATCTACTGTTTCAATCACACAAAAGAGAAGGCAAAAAACTTCTGCTACTAGGACATATGGATACTGTTTTTCCAAAAGGTACATTTTGTGATTTCAAAGAGGACGAAGAGTGGATATATGGACCGGGTGTTTGCGATATGAAAGGCGGAAATATGGTTGCTATAGAAGCCCTTAGAAATATATATAAAAAATATGGAAAAATTCAAAATATAGATCTTATGTTAGTAAGTGACGAAGAGGGTGGAAGCGATGACTCAAAATATGTAACTGCCGGGGTTGCAAAAGATTATGACTACTGTTTGGTTTATGAAGCAGCTGGAGTAAATCTTGAAGTCGTAGTGGCAAGAAAAGGAGCGGGTACATTCTATATAGACATAGAGGGTAAAGCTGCACATGCCGGCAATAACTATAAACTTGGAATTGATGCTAATCTCGAGGCAGCATACAAAGTTCAAGAGCTTATAAAACTCACAAATTTAGATGAGGGCACAACAGTAAATGTAGGCAAGATAGAAGGAGGTGTCGGAGCAAACACAATCTCTCCTTATGCAAAACTGACTTTTGAAGTTAGATATACTCACACTTACGAGAGAGATAGAGTATTAAGAGGAATAGACAATATTATAAATACTTCACATGTAAAAGGAACAAACTCTTATCTAACAGGAGGTATTCAAAGAGATGTTATGGAAGAAAATGCCACCCAAATGGAGTTCTTGGATAACATAGAAAAATATACAGGCGAAAAACTCCTCAAAGAATCTAGAGGCGGAGTTAGTGATGCAAATATAGTCTCATCTCATGGAACACCTGCGCTTGATGGATTTGGACCATTTGGAGACGGAGATCACACAGCACATGAAAGAGCTTTGAAAAGCAGTTTTACCCAAAGGATAAATTTATCCACAAAAATTTTTGAAGGCATATTAGAGGGTAAAATATAGATATAATTATTTCGTCATATAATACAGATTATACTCCTATTTGACTGGTTTATATATTTAATTTTTATTTAGTTTTCTTATATATAATCCATCAATAAAGGAAAAAATATGATAAAAAAAATATCTATAGTAGTTATAGTAGCAATCATTGCGGTAGTTACATATATAAACATACCATCCAAAACCCCTCAAAATACACAAATTAAAAAGTTTTTGACAAAAGGTGATTCATATATCCCTTTTACACTAAAAAATTTAAAAGGGGAAGAAGTTAGCACTAAGGATTTAAAAGATAAAGTTATCTTTATAAACTTTTGGGCTACATGGTGTGCGCCCTGCAAAGAAGAGATGCCCTCAATGCAAGCTCTCTATGATAAATTAAATAAAAAATATCCGAATCTATTTGCTATGCTTGCTGTGAATATTGATACTCAAGATGTACCTTTAACAGTACAAATGTACGCTCTGAATTTAAAGCTCAATTTTCCAATACTTTTAGATACAGACGGCAAAATCAAAAGTAAGTACAACACAACAGGTGTTCCTGAAACTTTCATAGTAGATAAAAATGGTAAAATCTTTAATACATATATAGGCTCGGTTGACTGGAATAAACCAAAATATTACAAAGATATTGAGAGTTTACTCAAATAGATCTCAATTACTCAAGTCATAATCAACCAAATTGCCATTTAATGTCTTTAAAAAATCATATACAAGGTTGATTTGCTCATTATTTAGCGTATCATTTGTTTCGTATTGACTCTCTATTTTTATGACATTTTTTAGATTTTTAACCATGCCATTATGATAATACGGTGCTGTTTTTGTTATATTTCTAAGAAGTGGAACACGAAAAAGATACTTATCATCTTTTCCTTTGAAATTACCGATATTTTTAAATGGAAATATCTTTCCGTACTTCGGAAACCTTTGTATATTCTGTGCACCCAACGCTACGCCATAGTGACACTTTGCACAGCCTTTGCGTATAAAAAGCTTCAAGCCCTTTTTTGCATTTTTAGAGATTGCTGTGTCATTGCCATCTAAAAAATCATCATATTTTCCTCTTGTCAGAAGAGTCCTTTCGTAGGCTCCTATTGCTTTTTTGATATCACCAAAGGTGATATTGCCATCAAAAACCTCTTTGAAACCCTCTTTATACATAGGAATTTTACTAAGTCTTTCAACCAACTCTTTTGGAGTTAAATTCATCTCAAAATGAGCTTGAATTGGTCCACCTGCCTGCTCTTCAAGACTCTTTGCCCTACCATCCCAAAAAAGAAACTTGGCATTTGCAACATCTAGCACAGTTGGAGAGTTTAAGTGTTTTGGATTTTTTCTATTTTTAAAACCTATAGCAGTAGGCATGTTATCATCTCCACCCTCACCTATTTTGTGGCAAGATGCACAAGTGATAGATTCATCTTTTGAGAGAAGTGGTTCAAAAAAGAGTGTTCTTCCTAGATTTATCTTTTTTACAGTTATACGGTTTTTTGAACTATCAAATAATTTTAGCAGTCGGCTATAGCTTTTAGGTGTAGATTTTAGGTTATTTTGTTTTGCCAAAGACCTTAATTCACTACTGCTTATACCTCCTCCATACAATAAAAAAAGTGAGGGTATAAGTAAAGACAAGAGAAAGATTTTCATTCTAGCACATCAGTAAAAACTGCCTTTGCCCCTTCTTCAAAAAGTTTAAGCTTATCTTTTTTATCGTTTACTGTGAATATATTCACAAATATTCCGGCATTACTGAGATCTTTTATCAAATCTGAATTAGCTATTTTTAAAGCAGGATTATAACTTCTGACTCTTAACCTTTTTAAGTGTTTTACCAAATCTTTTGAATGATTTTTTTCTTCCAATGCCGCTGTATCAATATTTGGATTGATTTTAAAAGCTTGTCTCAAATATTTATGATTAAAAGATGAAAGTAGAAC
>JALUMZ010000085.1 GCA_027055635.1 Campylobacteraceae bacterium | reverse complement strand
GATATTTAGTGTTTTTCTTTGTAAAATAGGTGAAAATTTTTGGAATTCTACACTTTTTTTCAAAAATTTTTCTCTTCGCAACCTACTGCTTGCTTCATCTATAAGATCAGCTTTATCAAAAGAGTAAGCAGTTTTACTGTATAACTCTTTTAGCAGGTTGGCAGTAAAATTTGTATATACATTTTTGCCGACTCCGTTTATGTCCACATAGGTTAGAATATAGAGCATATTTAAAATATTTATATTTTTAACCCTTGAAGCAAAAGAGAGTACCACTCTTTCGTTGTAGATATCTTCTCTGCTCGCGGTATTATTCATAAGAGTATGCACCTTTATAAGGAGTGTTCCGTCACTGATAGCACTCTTTGAAAACTCTAATTTTTGAGCATAAGCTTTGAAGATTTTTGCTCCGATTTCACTGTGATTTCCTCTCCTTCCTTTTCCTATGTCATGGAAAAATATACAAAGTCTCAGTAGTGCTTTATGCTCCAAAGAGAGATTGTCAAACAGGGATTTTATAAAGTCTTCTTTTATGTTCTCAAGATGATAGATGCATCTAAGGGTGTGCTTATCTACAGGATATTTGTGATACCCGTCAAATTGTGCTAAAAATTTAACTCTTTTAAAAGGTTTTGCAAGTTGTTGTAAAACAGAGGCTTGGTCAAGTACTCTAAAGATATTGTATATATAGTTTCTAAAGAGTAATTTCTTAAAAAGTTTATAGGTTTTTATACTGTTATGAGAGGGAAATGAGCAAAATCTTATAAAATTTACATAGCTTATATCATATTTTATGTTGGTATCAGGAAAACTCTCTATTTGGATTAGTGCATCATCTAGAGTATCAATATATTTATGGAATGAGGCATAGATTGTATCGTTGCATAAAAATATATTTGATTTTACTCTTGATTGTCTTAATTTTGGGATATTTTGTCTGTTACAAAGTAGCGGGGCAGTAACCTTTTTTATAAAAATTCTACTTGTTACATTTAGTGTATTCATAGCTTGAAGGGTTTTATAAGAGAGTTGCATTTGGGCACTTTTTAAAACTTTGTCTTTGAAACCTAGCTTTTTTGCAACATCCGGAACATACTCTAAGTTTAGAGTATCTTGCTTTTTTCTAGCACTTAAATGTGTAGCAGAACGGATTCTGTATAAAAATTCTAAAGAGCTGCGAAACTCTTTATACTCCCGTTCGTCAAGGATAAAATCCGATAAATCCTTCAGTTTTTCTATGTTGTATATGATCTTGCAGAGCCAAAAAAGAGTGTTTGCATCTCTGAGTCCACCTTCACTCTTTTTTATATTTGGTTCCATCTTTAAGGAGTTCTCTTTTATCCTTTTTTTATAATTTTCCAAGATAGCAGTTACAGTCTCTTTTTTGTTATAGTTTCTGATTTTTTCGAGCTCATTTTGTGTCTCTATCCACAAAATCTTGGAACCACATAAAAATCTTGACTCCAACATCGCAGTCTTTATGCTTAAATCTTCATTGCTTGCACTTAAAAGTTCATCAACCTTGTGTGTTCTGTGCCCTAACTTCATGCCGGCATCCCAGGCAAGCATCAAAATATCTTTGATGATAGGCTCTATATTGTAGCCCTTTATATCTTTATATACGATCATCAAATCAATATCAGAATATACACAAAGCTCCTCTCTGCCATAGCTTCCCATGCCAATAAGTGTGATGGGAATCGTATTGACAAAAGGCATATAATTGCCAAAATACTTACGCAAAGCATACTTATATATGATATTTATAAAAGTATCTAAAGTTTTGGTATGTTTGACCAAAAAATCTTTTCCTTGATTTTGTATAAATATCTCATCAAGTGAGTTTAGGTAATGGCTGATATACTCTTTTATGGCCTTGGAGATCAAAAAATCATCAGCTTTTATATGTATGAGTTCTTCAATTTTTTCTTCTAATTTCATCAACTAACCTTATTTGCTAAGTTTTTGTATTATAACCAACCTTGCGTTAAATTTGCTCAAATTGTACTCTTTAAGTTAAAATATTTTATAATTGAAAAAATTTTTTGAGGAAAATATTATGGATAACAAGCCTTATTTGCAATCATTTCCAAATGCCGAGGGGTATTTTGGAAAATTTGGTGGAGCATTTTTGCCTCCAGAGTTGATAGAGCAGTTTAAAGATATAGAAAAAGCTTATCTTACTATCGGAAATTCTCACAATTTTATCATGGAGTTAAGAGATATAAGAAAGCACTATCAGGGAAGACCTACTCCTGTTTACTATGCAAAGAGATTGACCGAGTATGTTGGCGGTGGACGAATTTACCTTAAAAGAGAAGATTTGAACCACACAGGTGCTCACAAACTAAATCACTGCATGGGTGAAGCACTTTTGGCAAAATATCTTGGTAAAAAGAAGCTGATAGCTGAAACAGGAGCCGGTCAACACGGTGTAGCTTTAGCTACAGCAGCTGCCTATTTTGGGTTAGAGTGTGAGATACATATGGGTGAAGTTGACATAGAAAAAGAGCATCCAAATGTGATAAGAATGAAGATGCTAGGAGCTAAGGTCGTACCGGTTAGTTTTGGTGGCAGAACCCTAAAAGAAGCGGTTGACAGTGCTTTTGAAGCATATATGAAAGATCCCGTAACGACACTATATGCCATAGGTTCAGTCGTAGGACCTCACCCATTTCCAAAAATGGTAAGGGACTTTCAAAGTGTAGTTGGCATAGAGGCAAAAGAGCAGTTTTTTGAGATGACAGGTAACCAACCTGATAATCTTGTGGCTTGTGTGGGTGGGGGAAGCAATGCTATGGGATTGTTTTCTGCTTTTATAGAAGATCCTTGTGAAATCTATGCAGTCGAACCACTTGGAAAAGGTACAAAATTAGGTGAACATGCAGCCAGTTTGACTTATGGAAAAGAGGGAATTTTGCATGGCTTTAACTCTATCATGCTTCAAAATGAAGATGGTACCCCCGCACCTGTTCATTCGGTTGCTAGTGGACTTGATTATCCGTCAGTCGGACCTGAGCAGGCATATCTAAATAAAGAGAGACAAAGGACTCATGCAGTGGCTGTCGATGACAATGAAACTATAAGAGCATTTTATGATTTGAGTAAATATGAGGGAATTATACCTGCGCTTGAGAGTGCCCATGCTGTAGCATATGCCATGAAGTTAGCAAAAGAAAAACCATACGAATCAATCTTGGTAAATCTGAGTGGAAGAGGTGATAAAGATATAGACTTTGTAGAAGAGATGTATCCACCTGAAAATTATCTATAATTTTTTTTATCAAGATATAATATTTTATTAGATAAAATGCCCTTTTAAAACTTATCCTGAAAGTAATATATGAATTTAATAGAAAAATTAGAGAGTGGTGAAAGGCTAAACTACAAAGACGGTGTAGCACTTTACGAGCTTGACCTTTTTACTTTAGGTAAATACGCAAATAAAAAAAGAAAGGCCTTGTATCAAAACAAGGCCTTTTTTAATATAAATA
>JALUMZ010000084.1 GCA_027055635.1 Campylobacteraceae bacterium | reverse complement strand
CTTCTTATCTCTACTGCTCCCATAGACTTTAGGTGCTCTGTTGGAATCTGACAATCTATAAAATCTCCACCTATTTTGTCAATCTTTTGACAAAGTGCATTAAGGGCAACTTTTGAAGCATCTGTTTTTGTGCTAAACATAGATTCTCCACAAAACATTCCGCCGATATACAGACCATATAAACCACCAACCAACTCACCCTCATAGTAAGTCTCTACACTATGAGCAAAGTGCTCTACATGTAGAGCATTGAATACCTCTATAAGCTCTTCGTTGATCCAACTCTCCTCACCACTTTGCACTCTTACATCTCTGCAAAGCCTTATAACTTTATCAAAATTTGTATCAAACCTAACCTCATATCTTTTCATACTTTTTTTAAGGCTCTTTGAGACTTTTATACTCTTTGGGTAGAGTATCAACCTAGGATCAGGCGACCACCACAGAAGCGGATCATTTTCATTGTACCAAGGGAAGATTCCTTGCATATAGGCATTTAAAACCCGCTCTTTGCTCAAGTCTCCTCCCCATGCCACGAGTCCTTTTTTGTCCGATTTTGATGGGTCTGGAAAACGGTGTGAATATGGGCTCAATTTTGGTATATATATAGTTTCTGACAATTATAACCTCTCATAGTCAAAAAACAGAACATCTTTTTTATGTCCGATTTTAACTCTTCCTCCATGCTTTAGTTTTCCAAAGAGTATCTCTTCGCTTAGTGGAGTTTTTATCTCCTCTTGTATCACTCTTTTCATCACTCTTGCACCCATATCTGCACTATATCCTTTTTTTGCGAGATATAGCTTGGCACTTTTTGAGAGGACAATTTTTATCTTCTTATCTTTTAACTGCTCTTCAAGTTCATCTATAAACTTTTGGACTATCTCTATCATCATCTCTTCATCAAGTGTTTTAAAGTAGATAATATCGTCAAGCCTATTTCTAAATTCTGGTGGAAAAAAGTCTTTTATTGCACTCTTTGCCTTAAAGCTCTCATCTTTTTGAAATCCTACATGCACACCCTCTTTTGTGCCTAGATTTGAAGTCATTATGATTATCACATTTCTAAAGTCAGTTTTTACACCATTGTTATCAGTCAAAACTGCACCATCAAATATCTGTAAAAGTATATTTAACAGATCCGGATGAGCCTTCTCTATCTCATCTAAAAGAAGTACAGAATATGGGTGTTTTTTGATACTCTCCGTCAACTGTCCACCATCTTCAAAGCCAACATATCCCGGGGGCGCACCTATAAGACGAGAAATAGTGTGCTTCTCCATATACTCACTCATATCATATCTCTCAAAATTTACACCAAGTTCATTTGAGAGCTGTTTTGCCACTTCTGTTTTTCCAACACCTGTTGGACCTGCAAACAAAAATGCTCCTATAGGCGCTTGTGCATTTCCCAAACCTGCACGAGATCGTTTGATGGCACGAACAAGTGCATGTATAGCCTCATCTTGTCCAAAGACTTTTGATTTTAGATTTTTTTCCAATTCACTTATGACTTCACTCTCATTTGCATTTATATGTCTATTTGGTATATGGGCTATTTTTTCAAGGATATTCTCAATATCAGCTATACTCACGCTCTTTCTTTTTCTCTTAAGAAGATGAAACGAAGCTCCGACCTCATCTATGAGATCAATGGCAGAATCTGGCAAAAATCTATCATTTATATACTTCTTTGCCAACTCAACAGATACTTTTAGTACAGAATTTGGATATTTTACACCATGGTGCTCTTCGTAACTGCCCTTTAAGCCCAAAAGTATCTTATAGCTGTCTTCGAGTGTAGGCTCATCTATATCTATCTTGGCAAATCTTCTACTAAGAGCTCTGTCTTTGTCAAAAAAGTTTCTAAACTCTCCGTAAGTTGTAGCTCCTATACATTTTAATTTTCCACTTGCTAGTGATGGCTTTAAAAGATTTGAGAGATCCATAGAACCGCCACTTGTTGCTCCTGCTCCTACAATAGTGTGAATTTCATCTATGAAAAGTATAGCATTTTGCTCATCTTCAAGCTCTTTTAATATCTCTTTTAATCTCTTTTCAAAATCTCCCCTATACTTTGTACCAGAGAGCAAAGAGCCCATATCTAGGGCATATAAAGAGGCGCCCTCTAAAATATCAGGTATATCGTGTGCTACAATCATTTGAGCTATGCCCTCTACAACCGCAGTCTTTCCAACCCCCGGCTCACCCACCAAGATAGGATTGTTCTTTTTTCTTCTACACAGAATCTGCACCACCCTTTTGCACTCATCAACCCGTCCTATCAATGGATCTAATTCACCATCTTTTGCCAAGTCTATAAGATTTAGACAATACTTAACCAAAGCACTATCACTATTTTTACTCTCTTTTTCTTCAGGAGTAGTTATATTTGTTATGGTTTCAAGAATATCAAGTCTCGAGATACCCTGTTTTTGTAATAACCATGCACTATACGAGTGCTCTTCTTGAAATATAGAGACCATCAAATCAAATATATTTGCCTCTACCTTACCGGCTGATTTTGAGTGCAACATCATATTTTCCACTACTCTTCCTAGCGATACACTCTCTATAGGTTCATACTTTTCTTTATCCGATACGACCGGCGAATGCACAGCAAAATACTCTATCAAATCTTTGGATATACTGTCTGTATCGGCACCACAACTCTTCAAAAGATTATCTATAGAATCATTTTTCAACATAGAAAAGAAGATGTGCTCTATCGTAATATACTCATATCTATGCTCTTTTACAAAATTTATAGCTTCGCTAAAAAGAGTATTTAACTCTTGACTTACCATATCTACTCCTCTTCCATGGTAGCACGAAGTGGAAATTGGTGTTCTTTTGCTAAAGCATGGACTTGTGCCATCTTTGTCTCTGCTATCTCATAAGTATATACTCCACACAGGCCGGAACCCTCTTCGTGAATTTTAAACATAGTTGCATTTGCTTTTTGGACATCTTGATGAAATATCTCCATCAAAATCATCACTACAAAATCCATGCTTGTATAATCATCATTTAAAAGTATAACTCTATATAGTTTTGGCTCATCTAGTTCTAATTCGGTATCAAATTCACTCTGTATCTCTTCACTGACTCTAGCCATTTCTAAAATCCTTCATAGCTCTTTGCGCCTCTCTTTTGGCATCTTTTTTCTTTAAATCCTCTCTCTTGTCATGAAGTGCTTTGCCCTTTGCTAAAGCAATCTGTAGTTTAACTATATTTTTATGGTTAAAGTAGAGACTCAATCCCACTATCGTCAAGCCATCTCTTGTTACTTTTCTCTCTAATTTTTGAATCTCTTTTTTATGTAAAAGAAGTCGTCTGTCTCTTCGTTCACTTGGTGCATAGTGAAGATTTGCCGTGTTTAGGTGAGAGATATGCATCCCAAACAAAAACGCTTCGCCCTTTATAATTTTAACAAAAGAGTCTTTGAGATTTACTCTACCTGCCCGTATAGCCTTAACTTCACTACCCTTTAACT
>JALUMZ010000083.1 GCA_027055635.1 Campylobacteraceae bacterium | reverse complement strand
GGCATAATAGATGAAGAATTAATATCTATATTGTCTTTAATTTTATGAGAAATAAATGTAAACCAAAATCTTGTAAAATTACTACTTATATGTATTTTATCTTGTATCTTGTATCTCCTAAGAGATTTTTTTATTGGCTGTTTTTTAGTGGTTTTTATGGGTTTTTCTCTACTTTTTTCTTTATAGATTAATCCTACATTAAAAAGATAACCAAAAAGCTCTCTTCCTTTGAATTGAGATATTCCCTCTTTGCTGTAAATTGCATAATTTTTTCTATCACCTCTTGAAATTCTAGTTAGGATTTTTTCCAATAATTCTTGATCTTGTTCATTGCTGCTATACTGAAAATACTCTTTTAACTCTCCTATTTTAAAAATTATTCCTTTTTCAATAGCATCATTCAATCCATGAGATAGATCTAATTGATCTAAAAATGGGTATCCTTCAAAGATTGAATAATATTCTATACACTCTTGAATATCAAGATAGGGAAATTTCTTATAAAAATTTTGAAGGTCAGTTATCAATTAAAATTTTTTCCAAAATGTTTTGCTAAGAAGTATAAATACAGTATAGCACTCAAGTCTTCCTATAATCATAGCAATAGAGAGTAAAAGCTTATCATACCAGGAGAAAAATGTATAATTTTCAGCAGGTCCCACCAAAGAGAATCCTGGACCAACATTTCCCACGGTTGTCATGGCAGTACTTATGGCTGTCATCTCATCATAGCCTCTTGCATAGAGATAAATCATAACAAAAAATATAGTTAGAATAAAAAGAGAGAAAAACCCAAAAATCGAACTAATAATACTGTTCTTTATGGGTTTTTCATCTATAAATATAGATATTATAGAGTCTGGTTTAAGTGATCTTCTTATCTCTAGAGAAATATTTTTAAAATATATTATATATCTTATTACTTTTGCGCCACCAGCGGTTGAGCCTGCATTTCCACCAATTATCATAGCAATTAGTATGATCGCGATAGAGAAATGACTCCAAGTCGAGTAATCTAAAGAGGCAAAGCCTGTTGTTGTCATGATAGAAACAATTGTAAATGTTGAGTGCATTATATTTGTATAGAAATTTGTAAAATCATTCATGTTTGAAAAAGTTAAAATAGCAGATAATAGTGCCAATAAAACAAGATACCACTTAATCTCTTCAAGATTGTAACTTCTTAGATCACCACTTAAAAATCTAATATGAGCTAAAAAGTTTATACCGGAAATAACCATGAAAAATATAGTTGTCCACATAATGCCACTATTGTTTGCAAAAAAACCCAGTGAGCTGTTTTTGGTTGAGAAACCTCCTGTAGAGACTGTTGCAAAAGCATGATTTACGGCATCAAACCAATTCATACCAAAAAATTTTAGACAAAGTATATTTGCTATTGTAAACAGAAGATATACACCCCATAGTTTATTTGCTGTATCTTTGATGCGAGGAGTTATTTTATCTGTGGAGATTCCTGTTGATTCTGCCTTAAAGAGACTTAAAGAACCACTTGGATTTATAAGAGGAAATAGTCCAACACCAAGTACAATAATACCCATGCCTCCTATCCAGTGCATAAGGCTTCTATGCAAGAGTATATTTCTAGGCAAATCTTCTATATCACTATATACTGTTGCACCGGTTGTGGTAAATCCGCTTATAGCTTCAAAAAATGCACTAGAAAAATCAATACCGGTTTGTAAATACAGAGGAAGTGCTCCTCCGATACCAAGGAGTATCCATACGAAATTTACAGAAACTATACTCTCTTTGATACCGAAGGACATTTTGTAATTTTTTAATGAAAAAAATATGACTATGTTTAAGATTAGTAAAAAAGATATAGCATAAGATGAACTGTTTATATTTTCATGGTAGTAAAAACCCAGTCCAACCGGCACTAAAAAAAGAAAAAAAACAATAATACCAACAGCAGAAGTAAATTTTAATATACTTTTTATATTTATCATTATCGTTTATTAGCTTTGGTGAAGCCAATTTGAGGCGGCATCAGAGTCTTCTTTTTTACTTATAACTACTATGGCATCACCTTCTTGAAAACTCTCTATAGTTTCGTATGATAGTATATTTCCATCTCTTTGTATGAAGAAACTACCAGTATTTTTAAGTTTTGCAGATAAAGAAAAGAACTTTCCTATCAGATCTGATGTTGGAAATACTTTTCTCATCATCAATACCCCTTCACCACCGCAAAATTGTCTTTTGATAACAATTTTTGAAGACTCTATCTTCTCTAATATAGAATAGTAGGCGTTTATTTTTTCACCTCTAACAACTTCAAGATTTAAGTTCCTCATCAGCTTAGAGTATGCTATATCATTATTTATGGATATAACTTTGCTTATACCATAGTACTGTGCTTCCATACATTTGGTTATATTATACTCATCATTTCTCGAAGCCACTATGAAAAGATCAGGTTTTATATTGTCGTTTTCTATCATATGGTCAGAGTCATAAGTGCTTTTAATTACGGTAACTTTATCTTTTAATACAAGATTTGCTTTTTCACATCTTTGAAGATTTTTATCAACAATTTGTATGTTTAAGTCCTTTTTGATTAAAACTTTTGCTATCTCTAAACCTAAAGAATCTGCTCCAAAAATTACACAATTTCTTATATCATACCTTTCATCATCTTCTGGGTATATGCTATATTGTAGCTCTTTTATGGCTTTTGGATAAGCATAAAAATATGCTAAATCATTAGGATTAAGCATATCAGCACTTGTGGGTATATAAAACTCTCCATTTCTCTCTATTCCTGCGGCTATTATTTTATCGTTTAATTCATGTGTAAGAGAAGAGATTATTGTTGCCTCAAAATCATTTGGAACTTGTATTGAGATAAGTAAAGCTTTTGTATATTCAAATGATTTTACATTTCTTACTATCGGAAAGTCTATGAGGTATTTAAAAGGTTGAGCTGCTTCAAAAGCTGGAATTACAAAATCATTAATGCCAAGTCTTTCCCTGACTAAGTCATCTGCAAAGAAACTATTTTTTAACCTTATGATTTTTTTGCCTACCTTTGTAATCTTATCTATAATAAGCGATGCTACCATATTCACTTCATCAGAGTCTGTTACACCTATGAAAAGATCTATATCGGAATCTACTGATAAGTAAGTATGTGGATTTTCTATATCGCCGCAAACTGCCATAACATCTAGATTCTCTTCTATTTTTTTTATGGCTGCTTCATTTTTATCGATAACAGTAACATTATTATGTAACATAAGATGTTTAGCTATCATATAGCCAACTTTACCAGCCCCAGCTATGATTACTTGCATTTTAATAGTATCCCTCCAGATAAAATAAAAGAATCATTATATCACAAGCGCTCTCTAGTATTTCTTAAGCGAAAAATGTTTTTTGGGGTTGTATAATAAAGAGTGGTGGGTTCTAAGTGACTCGAACACTTGACCGCCCGGTTATGAGCCGGGAGCTCTAACCAACTGAGCTAAGAA
>JALUMZ010000082.1 GCA_027055635.1 Campylobacteraceae bacterium | reverse complement strand
TGAGCTAAATAAAATTGTTGGTTTTGTTGAAATACTAAATGAACTTGACTTAAGCAAAGAAAAAGCCACCTTTACAACCCTAAAAGGCGGTACTCCGTTTCGAGAAGATTTGCCAAGTACAAATGAGGAGATTATAGATACAATTTTAGAAAATGCGCCTAAAGCTGAAAATAGATGCTTTGTTGTACCAAAAATAATCGAATAGGAACAATTTATGAATATTAAAGCGCTTTTAAAAAATGTTGTAAATTATAAGGCTTCTGACTTGCATATAGTAAGCAGAAGCGAACCTCAAATAAGAATAGACGGCACACTCGTTCCACTTGATATGGACATACTTAACGGGACCGATATAGAAGAGATGTGTTATACGCTTTTAAGCGATAAGCAGAAAAAAGCATTAGAAGAGAATAAAGAGTTAGATTTTGCCATAGAATTTCCAGATATTGGTCGTTTTCGTGCTAACTATTATTATACTATGAATGGTGAGCTTGCGGCTGCATTTAGAATTGTGCCTATCGATGTACCCTCTCTTGACGATTTAAAATGTCCATCTATTTTTAAAGATCTGATTTTAAGAGAAAAGGGGCTTATACTAGTTACAGGACCGACGGGAAGCGGAAAATCTACTACTCTAGCAGCTCTTCTAAACGAGATAAATATCAGTGAAAACAAACATATAATCACCATAGAGGATCCGGTAGAATTTGTTCATTTGAATAAAAAATCTCTATTTTCCCACAGAAATGTCGGAACAGATACAAAAAGTTTTGCTCAAGGTCTTAAATTTTCACTTAGAGAAGACCCCGATGTGATACTTGTAGGGGAGATGAGGGATAAAGAGACAATCAGTACAGCGATAACCGCCGCAGAAACAGGTCACTTGGTTTTCGCAACCCTGCATACAAATTCTGCTGTTCAAACCATCAATAGGATAGTAGATAGCTTTGAAGGTGCTGAGCAAATTCAAGTACGAAGTATGCTTTCAACATCTCTTTATGCTGTTATTTCACAAGCACTACTACCGAAAATTGGAAGTGGAAGAGTTGCTATACATGAAATTTTAATTAATAATTCTGCAATATCAAATCTCATAAGAGAGAATAAGCTACATCAAATATACTCACAAATGCAGCTAAATCAACAAAAAACAGGTATGATAACGCAAACCCAATCTATGGTTAAAAATATACGAGCAAGAACTATAACAAAAGAAAATGCCATAAGGTTTTCAACTCAAGCGCAAGAATTGATGAATAGCATTGCGGGTCTTTAACTATATCACAGTAAAATTAGGCTACAATTGATTCAATATTTTTTTAGGGATGTGCAATAATGGATAGAGATAAGCAAGCAACAGAAAAAATCAAGAAAATAGGAAATGAAGCTTTTGAAAAATTAGAAACACTACAAGTTCCTCCATATCCAAAATACTATTACGATACTTTTATGAACCTGCTCTCAAAGCCAAACAATAGAGATGTCTTTGATTTATCCAAGAAGTTTAACTACCTTTTCTCTTCTGGAGATGTCGATTCTTCTATGGCACAAAATGACTACCTAAATATAACAAAAAAAAGCATATCTAGCTTTGAAGACTCTAATATAGCTCTAAAACATATATCTAATGAAAATATCATAGATATTGAAACTATAAGAAATGATCCCAAGAGTATAGATACCAACAAAATTTTACTTAATTTCAATAATTTTCAAAATCAAATCATGAAAGAGTTGGAAAATGCAGATAAAACCATAGAGGGTCTAAAGATTCAGATAGAAAAACTAGAGCGAGAATCAAATATAGATGCCCTAACAAAGACATACAACAGAAGGGTATTGATTAAGGATCTTGAAGATATGTTGAAAGCCGGTAATGATAGAGATCTTGATATGCAACTTATTTTGTTTGATGCTGATGATTTTAAAAAGATAAATGATACTTTTGGTCACATAGCGGGCGATAAGACTCTAATATATATGACTAGATTGATCTATAACTCTATAAGAAAAGGCATCAGAGTTTATAGATATGGCGGGGAAGAGTTTATAATATTGTTAAATAGATCACAAAAAGAAGATGCTATAAAAGCAACACAAAGAATAATAAAAAATGCTGATGAGAGTAAATTACTATACAAAGGCAACACTATACATCTGACACTAAGTGCCGGAATAAGCAATCATATAAAAGGTGATACTCCAAGTTCTATAATAGACAGAGCCGATAAAGCTTTATATGTCGCTAAAAACTCTGGTAAAAATTGCTATAAAATAGGATAAGATACAATGGAAAACATATCACTTTTTGACATAATATCGCTCTCTTTAATAATAATTTTGGGCATCAAAGGTGTTATAAATGGCTTCATAAAAGAAGTTTTTGGTCTAGTCGGAATCGTTGGGGGTATTTTTTTAGCCTCTAGGTACGCTCAAAATGCCGGTGAATTTATTCAACAAAATCTGTACAACTTTGAAAATAAAGCATCTTTGTATTTGATTGGTTTCATAGCAGTAATGATTCTATTTTGGATACTCTGTCTATTTGTAGGTTTTCTCATAGCTAGATTACTCAAAATGAGCGGATTAGGTGGTCTTGATAAATTGGCAGGTTTTTTAGTTGGAAGCTTGAAGATTTTTTTGGTTTTTTCAATACTAGCAGTTGCTCTTTCAAATATAGCTTTTATAAAATCGAGAACAGACAAATATATGAAAAAAAGCTTTATGTATCCAATTTTCATAGATGTTGGCAGATATATAGTTAAGCTAGATACGAACAATATAATAAATAGTGTCACTTCCTCAAGAGATGATGATTCATCAAAATTATAGCTTTGGAGATTTTATAAATGCCCTTGTTAGAAAATATTGAATATGATAATTTAATTGAAGAGTTTAAAACTGTTCTTAGAAAAAATTCACTTAAATTCACAAAGCAGAGAGAAACCATACTTCAAACACTATATAATTTTCCCGGACATTTTTTGCCTGAGGAGTTTTATCTTCTCATCAAAGAAAATAATCCAAAATCAAATATTGGAATAGCAACCATCTACAGAACACTGAATCTACTTGAAAACTCAGATATAGTCACCACAATATCTTTTGGAAAAAATGGCAAAAAATACGAACTTGCAAACAAACCACACCACGATCATCTTATTTGTAAAAATTGTGGCTTAATAATAGAATTTGAAGATAAAAATATAGAAAAAAAACAGAAGGATATAGCGGAAAAAAATGGATTTACCCTAACAAATCACATAATGCAACTATATGGCGTATGCCCAAAGTGCAAAAAGAGGCAAAATAAAAAACAGGTTAAACAGTAGAAAATAAGGCTTCTAGCTTTTGAAGGGTCTAAAATCTATAGAGACTTTATCTCTGTAAAAAACAGATAACTGGTTTTGTGCACTACACAATAAGTAAAACTCTCAACTTTAGTAGAGCGTGAATTTTCATAGGGGCTTTTTGCTTCTTCATTAAAATTCACAATAAAAAAAGTGGTAGTCCTAGGCTCTTGTAGCCTTAGCTTTAGTAGAGCGTGAATCTGCCCATAAATTTTCCTTCAAGAAAGTATAAAATCTTGAAGTGCCATTTATGGACATAAATAACAATAACTGACCTTACGCACTTTTTTCTCGAAAAGTCCTACTTTTCGCAAGCTTTAGGGGGTTGTAGGGACTTTAGTCCCTGCCACTATAAGGAGCTTTGCTCGTTATAGTGCGTAAGATCACACAATAAAATAAAAAAGGTAGATAAATTGATATTTGAAAATCAATACGAACAACAAAGAATACAAAAATCAAATGATTTAAGAGACTTAGGAGCAAATCCTTATACTCACAATATACAAAAAGATACTTCAACGCAAGAGTTCCTAGCTAAATATAGCTATCTTAAAGAAGAAGAGAATAGACGAGACGAAAGCAAGACTCATAAATTAGCAGGAAGAATTAAATTCTTAAGACATATGGGCAAGGCAGCTTTTGCAAAAATTGAGGATGAAAAAGGACTTTTGCAGATCTATTTTAGCAGAGACGAGATAGGCACAGATTGGTTTAAAAACATAAAGAAACTTGTGGAAGTGGGTGATATCATCAGCGTGAGCGGATTCCCGTTTGTAACAAAAACAGGAGAATTATCTCTACATGTAAAGACTTTACAACTTGCTACAAAGTCTATTACCCCTCTTCCTGAAAAATTTCATGGGCTAACGGATAAAGAGTTAAGATATAGAAAAAGATATCTTGATATGATTATGAACCAAGATGTAAAAGAGACTTTTAGACTAAGAAGTAAAATTGTGAGCTCAATCAGACATTTTTTTGAAGATAGAAACTTTTTAGAAGTGGAAACTCCTATGATGCATCCGATAGCGGGTGGAGCAAATGCAAAACCTTTTGTTACATACCACAATGCTCTTGGAGTTGAGCGATTTTTGAGAATTGCACCAGAACTTTACCTAAAGAGATTGGTTGTAGGTGGCTTTGAATCTGTATTTGAGATAAACAGAAACTTCAGAAATGAAGGAATGGACCAAACTCACAACCCTGAATTTACAATGATAGAGTTTTATTGGGCGTATCACAATTACCATGATTTGATGAAACTTACCGAAGAACTTTTTACATATCTATTAGAAAAATTAAACCTTCCTAAAAAGATAGAGTTTGGAGATGCGCAGATTGATTTTTCAAAACCATTTAAAAAAATATCATTTAGAGATTCTTTAGTGGAGATTGGAAAAGTACCTAGTAATATCTTGGACAATAAAGAAAAAATAGTAGAATTTTTGAATGAAAAAGGTGAAGATATAGACAAAAATCTACCCATAGGCAAACTGTATGAAGAGATGTTTGATCTATTTGTAGAAGAGGAGTTGATAGATCCAACTTATATCATAGATTACCCTATAGAGATAAGCCCGCTAGCAAGGAGAAATGAAAAAAATCCAAACATAGCAGAGAGATTTGAACTTTTTATAGCAGGTCGCGAAGTGGCAAATGGATTTAATGAGCTAAATGATCCACTAGATCAATATGAGAGATTTTTAAAACAGATAGAAGCTAAAAATGCAGGAGATGATGAAGCTTGTGAAATGGATGAGGATTATGTGAAAGCTTTAGGCTATGGACTCCCTCCAACAGCAGGTGAGGGTTTAGGTATAGACAGACTCGTAATGCTCTTAGCAAACGAACAATCTATCAGAGATGTTATACTATTTCCAGCAATGAAACCGATAGAAAAAACAGATATAAAGGAAGAGGCAAAATGAGTATATTAAAAAATGAAGATCCAGTCATTTATGAATTAACACAAAAAGAGTTGCAAAGACAAACTAATCATTTAGAGATGATTGCTAGTGAAAACTTTACATATCCTGCTGTTATGGAGGCTATGGGTAGCGTTTTTACAAACAAGTATGCCGAGGGATATCCAAACAAGAGGTATTATGGTGGATGTGAATTTGCAGATAAAGTTGAGCAACTTGCCATAGATAGAGCTTGTGAGCTTTTTGGATGTAAATTTGCAAATGTTCAACCAAACTCCGGAAGCCAGGCAAATCAAGGTGTTTATCAAGCACTTTTAAAACCTTATGATAAGTTATTGGGTATGGATTTGAGTCAGGGTGGGCACTTGACTCATGGCTCAAAAGTAAGTAGTTCCGGAAAAACTTACTCTAGTTTCTTTTACGGTGTAGATGAAAATGGAAGAATTGATTATGAGAAAGTAAGGGAGATAGCACTAATTGTTCAGCCTAAGATCATAGTTTGCGGTGCAAGTGCATATCCAAGAGTGATAGATTTTGCTAAATTTAGAGCTATTGCCGATGAAGTTGGTGCATATCTTTTTGCTGATATAGCTCACTTTGCAGGTCTTGTAGCTGCCGGTGAACACCCTAGCCCATTTCCTCACTGTCATGTTGTAACAACAACTACTCATAAAACCCTAAGAGGGCCTAGAGGCGGATTAATCATGACCAATGATGAAGATATCGCCAAAAAGATTAACAGTGCTATATTTCCAGGCATACAAGGCGGTCCTTTGGTACATGTGATAGCAGCAAAGGCTGTTGGATTTGCATACAATTTAAAACCAGAATGGAAAGAGTATGCAAAAAATGTTAAATCAAACACAAAAGTACTAGCCGATGTACTAATAAAAAGAGGTTATGATGTTGTAAGTGGTGGTACAGATAATCACCTGATACTTGTCTCTTTTTTAGATAAAGACTTTAGCGGAAAAGATGCAGATATTGCTCTTGGAAATGGCGGAATAACCGTAAATAAAAATACAGTACCGGGAGAAAAAAGAAGTCCTTTTGTAACAAGCGGAGTGAGAATCGGAAGTGCTGCCTTAACTGCTAGAGGTATGAGAACAGAAGAGTTTAAAATCATAGCAAATAAAATTGCAGATATCTTAGATGATATAGAAAATACAGAGTTACAAAAAAACATAAAAGAAGAGATGAAAGAGTTGGCAAGCAACTTTATCATCTATGACAGACCAACATACTAGGAGAAATCATGTACAATATTGATACCACACTGATAAAAATTGATACTTCTCACTATTGGATAAAGAGGGATAAAATAGTCCAAAAAATCTCCCATAATGGAAGAACTTTTTTTGATAAATTTGAGAGAGTTGATGAAAAACTGACAAATCAAATAGTAAAAGAGCATTTAGCAGGAAACATCACCGTTGCACACTCATTAATCAATAGATCAAATAAGGTTGAAAATATTGTCATAGACTACAATGGCAGAAACACACAAAAATTTTGGCATAGGGCACAGTTATTGCTTAGAGAAGAGGGATATATAAATTTTACTGCTTATGAAAGCAAAACTCCCGGGCACTTGCACCTTTACATACATAAAGGGCATACAACTTTTCAGGAGGGATGCCAATTAGCAAAGCTAATATCTATGAAATTAGCACAAAAGATGCCAAGAGAGTGGAAGATGTTCCCAAGTACTGATTTCCCAAAAGAGTTCAACATCCTAACTCTCCCATATAAAATTTATAACAAAGAGAGGGGTGCATCTTGGTCCAAACATATGTAAGGAGTTATTATGGAAAGCAAAAATGAATTGAGCGATATAGTTTTAGAAAAAGATGATGGAAAGAGCCTAAAGATCAAAAGGGTATTGATCATAATTGCTATTTTAATCATAGTATTTTTAATATCTCTCTTATCAATGAAACTAATAAATAATCCTGCCAAAAATGAGACAAAAAATATAGTTTTACCACCAGAACCGACTGCAAATGTACAAAAAACACAAAATAGTGATGAGCTTTTCAAACAAGTTCCTATTTTAGAAGAGAATAATACAAAAAAAGATAATTTTGATACTGTTGTTAAAAATTTAAAAAACAGAGAGATGAAATCTGAACAAAATGATATTAAAAAAAGAGTTAGAGCAGAAGAATCTCAAGACAAAAAGATAGAGACTCAAGTAAAACCGGTAGTAGAAGCTGTAGCCAAATCATCTGCTAAACAAAACAAAACTCCAACAAAGAAAGTACATAAAAGCATTGCTGCTAAAGATAGTAAAAAAGGAGTATATATACAAGTAGGTGCTACATCAAAACATACTCCTAATAAAAATTTTCTCAAAAAGATAAAAAATAAAAAATTTACATACAAATTGCTTCCTCTGACTATTAAAAACAAAAAAATCACTAAGATATTAGTAGGTCCTTTTAAAAATCGCTCTATTGCAAAACAAAATTTAGATAAAATAAAAAAATCACTAAATAAACATGCATTTATATATGTGATAAAATAGGACTGCATTTGTATTTCAAGACTCTACTATTTGATCAATTAACACCTATAACTATATATAAAAAGTTACAAGAGAGATTTGAAAACGAACTCTCTTTTCTTTTTGAGAGTGCAATTAATACCGAAGAGGGAAATTACAGTTTTCTCTTTATCGGTGCTAGAGAAGAGATAATACACAAAAATTTGCAAAGTTTTCACATAGATGAAAATGGCAAAAAAACAAAAGTTGATGACAATCCATTTGCCTTTTTGAAAAAAAGATATGCAAAGATAGATAAAGATAGATATAAAAAATTATCAAAAGAGCTAAACATAGGATTTGTTGACGGATTTGTGGGATATATCGGATATGACTGTGTCAAAACTTTTGAACCTGTACTACAAAAGCACATGAACGCTCTAAAAGATGAGATAGATATTCCGGATATGCATCTTATTCGTCCAAAACTGCTTTGTGCCTTTTCTCACAAATCAAACACCCTAACTATGCTCTCTTTTTTGCCAGAGTATGGAAAAATACTTGATGAAATAACTAAAGTTTTAGAAGAACCTCATCATAATATACCTATTGTAAAGAGTGATATCAATCAAACTATTGGAAAATTTGCTTTTTCAAAGGATGAATTTTTCAATATGGTAAAAAAATCAAAAGAGATGATTAGAAGCGGTGATGTTTTCCAAATTCTTATGTCAAACAGGTTTACAAAATATTCAAAAATAGACAGATTAAGTTTCTATAGAGTTTTGAGAAACAAAAATCCATCACCCTACATGTACAGTTTAAACTACGGAAAATTTTCTATCATAGGAAGCTCTCCTGAAGTGATGGTAGCACTCAAAAACAACCATATAACCCTAAGACCAATCGCGGGAACCAGAAAAAGAGGAGAGGATTTTGAGCAAGACTTAAAATTAGCACAAGATTTACTAAATGATGAAAAAGAGAGAGCTGAGCATCTGATGCTTATAGATTTGGGCAGGAATGATGTTGGAAAAGTAGCATCTGTCGGAAGCGTAAAAGTAAAAGAGATGATGAGAGTTGAGAGATACTCACATGTAATGCACTTAGTGACTGATATAGAAGCTATACTGGATAAAAAATATGATATGTTTGACCTTTTTGGTGCTACATTTACTGCCGGAACGATGACCGGAACACCGAAGATACGGGCGATGGAATTGATCAGTGAATTTGAAAATCTAAAAAGAAGTTTTTACAGCGGTGCTGTTGGGTATTTTGGATTTGATGGAAATATGGACAGTGCGATACTGATAAGAACTGCCTATCTTGATGATGAAAAGATAATCTTCCAAGCGGGAGCTGGAATTGTAGCTGATAGTACAGCAGAATATGAGTATCAAGAGGTTTCAAATAAGCTAGCTGCCATGACAAGTTCTCTTGATGATTTAAAAAAATAGATATGAAACTCTTTACAATATTTGGAGACCCTGTTTCTCACTCAATCTCACCTCTTCTTCATAACATAGCGATTAAAAATTTAAATTTAAATGCCTGCTATACGAGATATCATCTACTAAATGGTCAAAAAATCATAGAGAGTTTTAAAAATTTAAATTTAAGCGGGGCAAATGTAACTGTACCTCATAAAGAGATTGCGTACAAAGGGTGCGATGAGATAAGAGGAGTTGCAAAAAGCATAAAAGCAGTAAATACACTGGTTAGAGAAAAAGATAAAATAATAGGATACAATACAGATGCACCAGGATTTTATGAGTCTATAAAATCTTTTAAAAAGATAAAAA
Organism: Campylobacteraceae bacterium; assembly: GCA_027055635.1. GTDB lineage: Bacteria > Campylobacterota > Campylobacteria > Campylobacterales > Sulfurospirillaceae > JAADIZ01. The sequence goes on along the minus strand of JALUMZ010000082.1, from coordinate 3,270 downwards.
ACAGTCTCATTCTAGGAGCAGGCGGAACAGCAAAAGCCATAGCCTTTATTCTTAGAGAACATAGTATAGAAGCAACAATACTAAATAGATCACAAAATAGATTGGACTTTTTTAAAAACAACGGCTTTAATTCTTTTGATTGGAACAATTTTAAAATAGAAAATTATGACTTGATAATAAATACAACTCCAGCAGGTCTAAAAGACTCAAATCTTCCCTTCAATGAAACTGCTTTAAACACTCTAATGAAAAACTCAAATTACGCTTTTGATGCTGTATATGGAAAAATTACACCATTTTTAAAATTGGCACAAGAGAACTCCCTAATCTTCAAAGATGGTTCCGATATGCTTCTATATCAAGCCGTACTAGCTTTTAATCTTTTCTATAAAAATAGATTCAAGCCTGAAATCATAGAAAAAGAGATGAAAAAAATATTCACTTTATAGTATTTTTAGTACATTTACAATAAAATAGCGATTAAATTCATTTTAAAGGAAAAATATGAAAATCATGTTTAAGCTAATGTTGATGATTAGCACGGTTTTATTGTTTTCACAGGGTGCTTTTGCAAAAAAAGTTCACTGGAGAGTTGCTATGAGTTGGCCAAGTACCCTAAGTCCACTTGCTAACCCACCTCAAAAACTAGCAAAGCTGGTAAAAGAGATGACAAATGGTAAATTTATCATCAAAGTTGAAGGTGCTGAAAAAACAAAATCAGCTCTAGGCGTATTTGATATGGTAAAAGGCGGTGCTTACCAAATGGGTCATACAGGTTCTTACTACTACATAGGAAAAGATCCGAATACAGTATGGTTTACCACAGTTCCTTGGGGCATGACAAAAGCTGAGCAAGATGCTTGGTACTACTATGGCAACGGAATGAAATATATGGAAAAAGTATATGGACAGTATGGCATGTTAGCATTTCCTGGCGGTAATACAGGTGTTCAAATGGGAGGCTGGTTCAGAAAAGAGATAAAATCTGTTGATGATTTAAAAGGCTTGAAGATGAGAATCCCTGGATTTGCAGGTAAAGTTATGGCTAAACTTGGCGTTAGTGTTGTAAATATTCCAGGCGGTGAGCTTTATACTTCATTAGACCGTGGAACAATAGACGCACTAGAGTGGGTTGGGCCAGGAATGGATATTAAGATGGGCTTTTACAAAGTTGCACCATACTACTATACAGGATGGCATGAGCCGGCAAGTGAGATGACTTTCTTGATCAATAAAAAAGCATTTAATAAACTTCCAAAAAATTATCAAGTTATACTTAAAACTGCTATGAAAACAGTAAGTGCAGATATGTTTATGGAAAATTTTGCTGATAGTGCGACTGCTTGGGCAAAAATGAAAAAAGAGTTTCCAGGCATCAAAGTTAAAACTTTTCCAAAGCCGGTTCTTAAAGCTATGAAAAAAGCAACTGATGAAATCATGCAGAGTTATGCTAGTAAAAACAAGCTTTTTAACGAAATTTGGAATGACCAAAAAGCTTTTATGGCAAAAGCTAGAAAATGGTCTTATATGTCAAGATATTACTACTTACAAGCTTCAAAAGAAGTCCAATAAATATTTTTGGTCGGATTGTTTTCCGACCAAAACCTCTAAGAAAGATAGATAAATGTTGATCAAAATCGAACAAAAATTTAATAAATTTATAGATTATATGGGTAATTTTCTCATTATAATACTACTGTTAATGATACTAAATGTTTTTTATGATGTTGTTATGAGATATGTATTTCACAACAGTTCAATTGCTATGCAAGAGATGGAATGGCACCTTTTTGCTGTTTTAATCCTCTTTGGTACTTCATATTCACTAAAGGAAAATGCACATGTAAGAGTTGACTTTTTGTATGATAACTTTAGCGAAAAGACAAAAGCAATTATAAATATCATAGGAACACTAATGTTTCTGCTTCCCTTTACGGCTCTTATTATATACGGCTCTTATGACTTTGTTATGGATTCATATAGTGTAAATGAGACTTCAGGAGATCCTGGAGGTCTCAAATACCTATGGGTTATCAAAGCGGCAATACCACTATCTTTTACAGTACTATTTCTTGAGGGCATAAACTATATAATAAAAAATATAAACATATATAGAGGTATTGAAAAAGCCAAAAAGATAGATCCTCAAGGAGTTTTATCTTGATTGGTCTTATTATGTTTGGGGCAGCTCTTATACTGCTTGTAGTAGGTTATCCCGTTGCCTTTACTTTTGGTGCCGTATCTATGTTCTTTGGAGCACTTTCAGCTTTTTTTGAGGTGATGCCAGACGGTGGAACAATGGCAGATTTTATGGATGAATTCTTGCAAATGTTTTCCATGATGCCATTTCGTATCTTTTCAATTATGACAAATAAAATTCTGATGGCTGTACCACTTTTTATCTTCATGGGAATTGTCTTACAAAAATCAGAACTTGCTACAAGACTTTTAGAGTCTATGGGTGTACTTTTTGGCAGAATTAGAGGAGGACTTGCAGTCAGTACAGTTCTTATAGGGGCACTTCTAGCGGCATCAACCGGAGTTGTTGGAGCAAGCGTTGTTGCTATGGGTGTGATATCTTTACCTGTTATGCTTAAGTATGGTTACTCAAAAAAACTTAGTACCGGCACAATTTGTGCAGCAGGAACACTAGGTCAAATCATACCTCCCTCTATCGTTTTGATTGTGCTTGGGGATGTCTTTCAGCTTCCTGTCGGTGATCTATTTAAATTTGCATTTTTTCCGGGACTTATGCTAGTAGCTGCCTACATCATATATATACTCATAGTTGCCTTTTTGGATAAAGATGCTGCACCTGCCATAGAACTTGATCTAACTATAACAAAAAAACAAAATATCATAAAAGCTCTTATTGCTATTATCCCGCCTTTGGTGCTGATCATCTTGGTATTAGGCTCTATATTTGCAGGAATCGCCACCCCTACCGAGTCAGCTTCCGTTGGATCATTAGGTGCTATTTTGCTAGCTGCCGGATATAAACAGTTAAGCTGGGAGATGATAAAAGAGGCTTCAGTTGGAACCATAAAGATAACTGCTATGGTCTTTGCTATTTTGATAGGGGCTACTGCTTTTTCTATGGTTTTTGTTTACAGCGGGGCAGACGATATAACAGCAAATTTTATGACTCATCTTCCGGGTGAGAAATGGGGATTTTTAGCTCTGTCTATGCTTGCGGTTATGTTTTTGGGTTTCTTTATAGATTTTATAGAAATCTCTTATATAGTTTTGCCTATCATACTTCCAATAGCC
>JALUMZ010000081.1 GCA_027055635.1 Campylobacteraceae bacterium | reverse complement strand
ATTTTTATATAATGCATTCTCATCTTCCCTGCTATGTGACATAAAATCACATGGTTGTTTTGAACTTCAACTTTAAAAGTTGCATTTGGTAATGCTTCTATAACTTTACCATCTATCTCAATCACATCTGCTTTCGCCATTTTACCTCCTATTTAACTGTCATCTTTTTAAGGAAGTGAATTCCTCAAAAATTCACACGCTACTAAAGCTAAACCTTACGGTTAGAACTTTTATTTAACTGTCATCTTTTTAAGGAAGTGAATTCCTCAAAAATTCACACGCTACTAAAGCTAAACCTTACGGTTAGAACTTTTATTTAACTGTCATCTTGTTCAGGAAACGAATTCCTAAACAATTCACACGCTACTAAAGCTTCGCTTATCAGCGAGAAACATTGTTGTTTAATTGTCATATTATTTTAAAAACAAATTCTTAAACAGTTTATATTATACTAAACTTCAGTATTGCAATTATACAGCTCTATTTTAATTTATGCTCTTATTAATATTTACTATGTTTACTCAACGGAGAGTATCTCTGCTTTGTTATTTATTATCGCAACACAATGCTCGTAGTGACTTCCTCTTAGTCTATCACTTGAAACTACTGACCATTTATCATCTAATATCTTTGCTTCGCTTTCTCTTTGGCATATCATAGGTTCCAAGCAAAAAACCATACCATTTTTTATTTTTGGACCCTGTTTTGGGTTGTTTCCCTCTAAATAGTTTGGAATTTCTGGTTCTTCGTGTGGTTTTCTACCTATTCCATGTCCACAAAAGCTTCTAAGTGGCACAAAACCTCTTGAGTATATAAAGTTTTCTAATTCAAAACTCAACTCTTTAAATCTCATACCGGCTTTTATATAATCGATGGCATGATATAGTGCATCTTTTGAGCATGAAATAAGTTCTTTATCCTCTTTTGTTATCTCTCCAACACCCATAGTGATAGCTGCGTCACCATACCAACCATCAATCTTGCTTCCTATATCAAGACCGAGTATATCACCTTCTTTGATTTTATACTCTGTTGGAATACCGTGAATTATCACTTCATTAACCGATGTACATACTCCGGCAGGAAAACCATAAAGTCCCTTAAATGCCGGGGTTGCACCTTGCGAAAGCACAAAATCTTCACCCATGGCATTTATCTCTAAAAGAGACATGCCTGGGCGAACTTCTTTCTCTAAGTAATTAAGTGTTTTTGCTACAATCTTATTTGCTAAAGATAATTTTTTGATATCTTTTTGGCTTTTAAGAGGTATAGCCACTATAGACCTACTGCACTAAGTGTTTCATACTTGCTCATGTATATCTGTGCCTCTATCTTTCTCATAGTATCAAGTGCAACTTGTACAACAATCAAAACAGCAGTTCCTCCAAAATAGAATGGGACTCCCATAAATTTTACTAGAACCCACGGCAGGGTTGAAATCAATCCTAAGTATATTGCTCCCCAAAATGTCAGACGACTTGCAACATCATTTAAAAAATCAGCTGTATGAATTCCGGGTCTAACTCCGGGAATAAATCCACCCTGTTTTTTTAAATTTTCCGATATATCTTTAGCATTAAATACAATTGATGCATAAAAATATGAAAAGAATATCACAAATAAAAATGTCAAAACATTAAAAACATAACTGCCGGGACTTAAAAAATCCTTGATACTCAATACTATCGGATTTGTGCTAGCTTGTAGCAAAGTTGATGGAAACATCAAAATTGCACTAGCAAAAATAGGTGGAATAACGCCACTTAAGTTAACTTTAATAGGTACATAATTCATAATTCTTTTATGCTGATTTTGCATCATGACTTTTCGTGAATAAGATATAGGTACCCTTCTCTCTCCTGTTTCTACATATATAATGACGCCAACCGTAACAAGTATAACCACCAGTATCGCTAAAACTATCAAAAAGTTTAACTCACCTGTATTTACAAGATTTATAGTTCCGCCTATAGCATGAGGAATACCTGAAACAATTCCAGCAAAAATGATAAGACTGATACCGTTTCCTATACCTCTTTGGGTAATTTGCTCACCTATCCACATAAGAAGCATGGTTCCAGTCAACATTGAAGCTGCTGCAATTGCCATAAAAGTTGTCCTGTCAATCATAACAGCACTCTCTCCACCACGACCGGTCAAACTTCCTAGACCCATAGATACACCAATTGCTTGAACTATTGTAATTGCAATCGTAGCATAACGGATAATTTGCATATATTTTGTCATGCCATCTCTCTCTTTTTTCATTTTTCCAAGAGATGGAAAAGTAGCTGCCAAAAGTTCCATAACGATAGAAGCGGTGATATAAGGCATAATTCCTAGTGAAATTATACTCAGTCTTTTTGCAGCATTTCCACTAAACATATTAAACATACCCAGAGCATTTGAACTGTTAGAGTCAAAAAACTCTTTTACAACATCTAAATTTACACCAGGAACCGGCACATAAGCCAAAATCCTGTATGCAAAGATGAAACCTAAGGTAATCAAAATTTTTTTTGTTAAATCTTTACTCATTCAATGTCTCCTTTAACTTGGGCTAAGCCCAAGTTAAATTCCTCTCACTAAAGCTTATGCTTTGCATAGAGTACTTCATCTCTTATTTATTTATTCCGCTATAGATCACATTTTCGTCTTTGATTTTTGCTGCCAACTCTTTTGCACCCTTACCAATCAATTTAACTTGCTTTACAGAGTTCGCTATCTTGTGAACAGTACGAAGTGTATCCATTGTAATCTCTTCAAGAGCAGTTACGGATTTTATTTTCTCTACATTTATTACATAAGGCTTGACTAGACCAGAATAAAAACCAACCTTTGGAAGTCTTCTTTGTAGTGGTTGCTGACCGCCTTCAAATCCTCTTTTTATACTATAACCTGTACGAGATTTTTGACCATTTGCACCACGACTTGCCGTTTTTCCCATACCGGAACCTTGACCGCGACCTTTTCTTTTAGTCTTGTGTGTAGATTTAATTGCCGGTGTTAGATTATCTAATGCCATAATTCATCCTTCCTTTAGCTTTTTAACATACTAAGAGCTTTTAGCGTAGCTCTTACAACATTTGAAGCATTGTTTGAACCCAATGACTTAGTCAAAATATCTTTAATACCAGCCAACTCGACAACAGGACGGGTAGCACCACCAGCGATGATACCAGTACCCTCACTAGCAGGCTTAAGTAAAATTCTGCTTGAATTAAACTTAACTTCTACATCGTGTGCTATAGTCGAGCCTTTTATATTTACTTCCATTATATTTTTAAAAGCATCGTCAACTGCTTTTTTAATCGCGTTTGGAACCTCTTTGGCTTTACCAAATCCGTATCCTACAAGTCCCTTTTTGTTGCCAACTACTACAAGAGCAGTAAATCTAAATCTTCTACCACCTTTGACAACTTTTGTTACACGACCAATGTTCACGATAACTTCTTCAAACTCTTCTCTATTATATTTTTCCATTATATCGTTCCTTTATTTACAGT
>JALUMZ010000080.1 GCA_027055635.1 Campylobacteraceae bacterium | reverse complement strand
GTACTATATAACTGACTTAATAAAAATTGCAAATAGTCAAAATATAAAAATTAAAGCAATTAAGATAGATAAAGATGCTTTTATGGGTGTAAATTCAAAATATCACTTGGCATTGGCCGAAGAGTTTATGCAAAATAGAATCAAGAGACGATTCATGGAAGAAGGAGTTCTTATGAGACTTCCTAACACCATATATATAGAATCAAATGTAAAAATTCAAGGTGAAAGCATGATTGAGAGTGGTGTCTCTCTTATAGGAGATACTCAAATAATAGATTCGCATATAAAAACAAATTCTGTTATTGAAAATTCTGTTATTGAAAATTCAAGTATAGGACCACTAGCAAGAGTTAGACCACAAAGCTATATAGAAAATTCCCACATAGGAAACTTCGTAGAGATTAAAAAATCCTCTCTAAATGGTGTAAAAGCCGGACATTTAAGCTATTTGGGTGATAGCCAGATTGATAAAGGAACAAATATAGGATGTGGGACTATCACATGCAACTATGATGGAAAAAGCAAATATAAGACAATCATCGGAAAAAATGTATTTGTAGGAAGCGATACGCAGCTAATTGCCCCAATAAAAATAGAAGATGATGTTATTATAGCATCTGGTACGACAGCTACAAAAAATATCCCTAAAGGTAGTCTAGCTATCAACAGAGCCCCTCTAAAGATAATAGACAACTTCTTCTATAAATTTTTTGGTGACAAAAATGAATAGTCTCTTAAAAGATAAAAAAATTCTAATAGGAGTTACAGGCAGTATAGCCATATATAAAACTTTAGAATTAATAAGACTCTTGATAAAATCAGATGCTATTGTCAAAGTTATTATGAGTGAGGGTGCAAAAAAATTTATAACTCCTTTGACATTTGAGGCTATATCTCAAAATATAGTTCTACATGTAGAGACAGAGAGCTGGGCAGATGAAAACAACCATATACACATAGGCAAATGGGCCAATCTATTTGTAATAGCACCAATTTCAGCTAACAGTATCAATAAATTGGCACAGGGCATAGCAGATAATCTTCTTACTCAAACTGCTTTGGCTTTTAACAAAGAAGTTCTTATTGCACCATCTGCAAATACAAATATGATACTACATCCAAGCACGCAGGAGTCACTAAAAAAACTCAAAAATTATGGATATAAAATCATTGATGCGCAGGAGAAGTTATTGGCTTGTAATGATAAAGGCATAGGAGCTATGGCTGATCCACAAGAGATATATCATAGAATTTGTTCAACTCTTTTAAGAGATACTTTTTGGATCTCAAAAGATATAGTAATCACCGGTGGAGGAACAAAAGAGAAGATAGATGATGTTAGATATATAAGTAATAACTCTAGTGGAAAAATGGCGAGGGCTCTATGTTTGGCTGCATATTACAGTGGAGCAAATGTTATTTTTATAACTACTGAGATTCCAAAAGATTTTCCTAAGGAGATAAAAACGATTTATGCTCCAAGTTCAGATGATATATATCTATCTTTAAAGCAAAATATAAAAAAAGGTGCTTATCTTTTTATGGTGGCTGCTGTTAGCGACTATGTTTGTCAAAATAAATTTACAGGAAAGCTGAAAAAAGAGGATATGGGAGATAGTTTTAATCTAAAGTTGGTAAAAAACAGAGATATTCTAAAAGAGATAAACAAACAAGATATAAAAGCCATAGGATTCAAAGCTGAGCTAGACAGAGAAAATGCTTTAAAAAATGCAAAAAATATGCTAGTAAAGAAAGATTTAAACGCAGTATGCTTAAATATTTTAGATAAAGAAAATAGCTTTGGAAGTGAAAAAAATGAGATAACTTTAATAACAAAAGATAGAGAAATTCAGCTCAGTCTAGATACGAAAATAAATATTTCATTTCAACTACTAAAAGAGTTAAAGCAGATATGACATATAAGGCAAACGAGTGAACGAAGAGCTAAAACACATCGCTATTATAATGGATGGCAATGGTAGATGGGCAAAAAAAAAGGGAAAAATTCGTACTTATGGTCATAGAGCAGGAGCAGACAAGGTGGTTGAAATCACAAAAGAAGCTTCAAATTTAGGGATAAAATATTTGACGCTATATGCATTTAGTACAGAAAATTGGAAAAGAGAGAAGAGTGAGATTGATTTTTTGATGAAACTGCTGGCAAGCTTTCTCAAAAAAGAGCTGAAAACTTTGATGCAAAATGATATAAAATTTAGGATTATAGGAGATATGTCAAAGTTTTCTAAAAATCTGCAAAAAGTTATAACAGATACTATTGAAAAAACAAAAAAAAATAGGGGACTTACTCAAATACTTGCTATTAATTATGGCTCTAGAGACGAAATAATAAGAGCTATAAAGAAGATAGAGATTAAAAACTTGTGTGAAGATACTTTTTCAAAGGCTCTTGATACTTGTGATTTTGCTGATATTGATATGTTGATTAGAACTGGAGGGGAGAAGAGATTATCAAATTTTTTGCTTTGGCAAAGTGCATATGCAGAGCTATTTTTCACAGATACCCTTTGGCCTGATTTTTCTATGCATGAATTTAATAAAATGATTGAAGAGTTTAATCAAAGGGAGAGAAGGTTTGGAGGTATTTAGTATGGATATGGCTCTATTTGTAATTTTAGGTTTGGCGATAGGCTCTTTTTTAAATGTTGTTATTTTAAGAGTTCCAAAAGGTGAAAGCATATCTTTTCCTGCTTCGCATTGCCCAAAATGTAAAAAAAAGTTGAAACCTTATCACAATATACCGCTACTGTCTTGGATATTTTTAAGAGGCAAATGTGCATACTGTAAAGGACAAATATCTTTGCAGTATCCTCTTGTTGAGCTTTTTGTTAGTATAATTTTTGTGTTAGCTTATATGAAAAGCGGAGATATTATCCAAGGTGTGATACTTGGGTCTCTTTTTGCCTTATTGTTAGCACTAAGCATCATAGATTTGCGATACAAGGCTGTTCCTGATCTAGTTAGTATGCCAGCTCTTTTTATATCTTTTTTTGCAAGAGATTTTGCAGATAGTTTCAAAGATGGCTTACTATTTGCCGGCGGTTTTACGCTCCTAAGGATGGTAGTTTCTTGGATTATTAAGAAAGAGGCTATGGGCGAAGCTGATATCATCATAGCATCTATCATCGGGGCAACACTGGGCATAAAACTTGGTTTGAGTGCCATATATATATCAGCTCTTATCGCCCTACCCGCCTTTTTGATAGTTGGAAAAAAAGATTTTCATCTTCCATTTATACCTTTTTTAACACTTGGTCTTTTCCTCACATGGCTTATGGATACAAGTGTGCTAAATCTTATAAGTAAAATTTATGAATAGAGTAAGCAGTTATCTTTTTAGTAATTTTATATCTATGTTTAGCTCTCTATTTTTTATACTCTTTTCAATTGTATCTGTTATCTTTTTTATAAAAATTGCTAGTGTAACTTCAATCATACAGATAAATTTTTTAGAACTTATAACATTATATATCTATTTGATTCCAAAGTTGCTTCTATATACAATGCCAATATC
>JALUMZ010000079.1 GCA_027055635.1 Campylobacteraceae bacterium | reverse complement strand
TTTTAACTCACAAAGATCCAAATATAGATGATGCAAAAAACATGGAAACACAAATAGATAAACTCATGTCATCCTGCGGGACTGAAAGAGTTCCTGAATTAAGAAAAGAACTTCAAAAAACAATGACTGAAAATGCCGGAGTATTTAGAGTTGAAGAGAAACTGTTAAAGCAAAAAGAGATCATAAAAGGTCTCAAAGAGAGATATAAAAATATCGGCATAGATGACAGATCCAAGATCTTCAATACTGACCTGCAAGAAGCCATAGAGTTAGGACATATGCTTGATTTTTCAGCTTTTATAGTTGAAGGGGCTATCTTAAGAAAAGAGAGTCGAGGTTCACACTTTAGAGATGATTTTCCAAAAAGAGATGACGAGAATTTTTTAAATCATACATATTGCTACATGGATAAAGATGGCGATATAAAAGTGGATTACAAACCTGTAACAATCGGCAAATATGAACCAACCGAACGAACATATTAGGAGGCATTTTATGAAAAAATATGACACAAAAAAAGTAAATTTTAAAGTTTTTAGATACAACAAAGAGACAGACCGCCTTCCTCATTATGAAAGTTATTCATTTAGTGTTGCCCAAGATGAAGTGATTCTTGATATACTAAATAAGATAAAATGGGAGAAAGATGGTTCTTTTAGCTACAGAAGAAGCTGTAGGCATGGTATATGTGGAAGTTGTGCTATAAAGGTAAACAACAAGCCTGTGTTATCTTGCAAAGAGAGAGTTTTTGATCTTATAGATATATTTGGCTATGAGTTGGTTCTTGAACCTCAAGATATAAAACAAGCTATAAAAGATATGGTAGTTGACAAAGAGAGGTTTTGGAATAAATATAGTAATGTCAAACCATATATTGTTGGTGAAATAGAAGCTCATCCAAAACTAGAATACATAATTAGCGCTCAAGAGTCAGATAAACTAGATGAAGCGGATTATTGTATTCAGTGTGGAAACTGTTTTTATGCCTGTCCATCAGTCCAAGTAAATGGTGACTATATAGGACCTGCAGCATTTGTAAAAGCATTTAGATTTAATATGGATGTCAGAGACAATGCAAAGAAAGAGAGACTAGATATTGTAAACCAAGAAGGAAGTGGTGTCTGGGATTGTGTAAAATGCTATGAGTGTGCCGAAGCTTGCCCAAAAGAGTTATCTCCGATAGACAAAATTACAAAACTTCATAATCAAATTTTTGAGAACAATATGGCAAAAGATAATGTTGCAACAAGACATGCAGTCGGATTTAAAGATTCCATAAAAAAACATGGTTTCTTGGATGAGGGAGAACTAGTAAGATATTCTGAAGGTAATGTGGGTGTTTTAAAACATGTACCTGAAGCAATACACATGTTTAAAAATGGAAAGTTAATAATGCCTTGGCAAATGCCTAAATCAGAAAAACTTGATGAAATTGATAAACTCATCAAAATATCATCAACAGTAAAATTTAAGTAAGGAAGCTTCATGGAAAATTTAAAATATGCATTTTTTGTAGGTTGCACACCAAAACAAAGTACTCCGGAGCTTATGCAATCAACTCTAGCTATTGCCCAAGCTTTCAATATAGAATTAGTAGAACTAGTAGAGGCAACATGTTGTGGTGCTTCCCATATGCAAGATTATGATGACTTTCTCTCTCTTGTCTTAAATGCAAGAAATATCTGCTATGCTGAAAAAAGAGGTTTAACAATAGTAACCGTATGCAATACTTGCCAACTGAATCTAGCAACAGCAAAACATAGACTAGATAATGATGAAAAACTAAGAGATAGGGTAAATGCCAAACTTAAAGAGGTGGGGCTTGAATACAAGGGAACTTCGGAGATAAAACACTTTTTATATGCTCTCATAGATGATTTCGGCATAGATGCAATAGCTTCAAAAGTAAAAAATCCTCTAAAAGACCTCTATATTGCACCATTTTACGGCTGTCATAATATCAGACCACATGAAGTTCATGGATCATCAAACGGAAATGAAGATCCGTATAGACCAACTTCACTTGATAGGCTGATAGTGGCTCTCGGTGGACACAGCGTGGAGTATGGACACAAAAATAAGTGTTGTGGCTTTCATGTGGAACTACAAGCTCCAAAAACTGCGAATAGAATCTCAGGTAGTGCAATGTTAGATGCAATAGATAACAATGCAGATACTATGGTCACACCATGTCCACTATGTCACCTAAGACTCGATGTTCAACAAAAAAATATAAGTAAAGAGATGGGAGAAGATATCTCTATACCAATCCTGCATATGCCACAAATGGTAGGGCTAGCTCTTGGTATCTCTCCTGAAAAATTAGGTATAAAGCATAATATTGCAAAAATTGACTTCATAAAATAGCAAAAATTATGTATAATAGGGGCTAAAAAAGATTTGCCCCTATGATTGATGAAAATTTACTAAACTCTCTAAATACAGATGAAAAAGAGACCTTTAAGAAGGGTCTTAATGACTTAATAAATCAAACTTATGTTATAGAAAATGAGTATAAACAGCTAAACGCTTCTTATCTGTCTTTACAAAACTTTTTGGAACAAATTATAGAAGTTCAACCAAATGCCTTATGGGTTATAGATGAAAATGGAAAACTATTTTTACAAAATTCAGAGGCCAAAAAGACAAAAGGTCTGCTTGAGCTTATACTTAACAATAAAGACTCAAAAGAGATTAAACAAAATAACCTGCACTTTTTAGTAAAAATAGTTAAACAGGCCGGCAAAACTATTATTTCTGCTACAGATATAACCGAAGAGAAGAGACAAGAGAGGCTTATATCTATGGGACAGATAGCTGCTCACTTATCACACGAAATAAGAAATCCTATTGGCTCCATCTCTTTGCTTGCCTCCACTCTATTTAAAAAAGTAGGAGTAGAGACAAAACCAATCGTACTTGAGATTAGAAAATCTATCTGGAGAGTTGAGCGCATCATAGAGGCGACTCTGCTCTTTACAAAGGGTTTAAATATAAATAAAAATCTATTTTCGATAGATAATTTCATAAACCAACTAGAACAATCTATCTCTTTTTATACATATTCCAAAGATATAGAGTTTATCTTTGAGCTTCCAAAAAACAAAATGCAGGGCGATTTTGAGCTTTTAAGTCTGGTTTTCCAAAATGTACTCTTCAATGCCATAGATGCCATAGAAGAGAGTGAGAAAGAGAGTGGAAAAGTTGAATTTAACTACACAGAGGATGAAAAAAATCATATATTCACCATAACAGACAACGGAAAAGATATAGAAGATAAAAATCTAGTTTTTGAACCGTTTAAGACTACAAAAACAAAGGGAAATGGTCTGGGCCTAGCACTCGCATGGCAAATTGTAAAAGCGCACAACGGCTCTATAGAAATAGATGAAAATCCTAAAAAATTTCAGATAATAATAGGAAAATAGTTTGTTTAAAAATATTTTTTATCTATTTTATTCTGATATAAAAAACTCATCAAAAGATATGATACCAATCATAATAGTAGTAGCATTTTTTCAAATCGTGATTATAAAGAAAATGCCTCAAGATTT
>JALUMZ010000078.1 GCA_027055635.1 Campylobacteraceae bacterium | reverse complement strand
AATTTCTCTCAGATGCTTTGATAAACGGCTATGATGAGGTCTTGGTTTATCATGGAATCGGTACAGGAAAACTTGCATATGCCATCAAAACATTTCTTTCTACCTATCCAAGCCTTGTTTCATATTCAGATGCCCCGATAAATATGGGAGGTTATGGAGCCACTTTGATAAAATTATGACTATTTTAATAAATTTTTGCTACCATCTGTATAAAATAACATAGGATTAAATTTGAATACAAAAGAACTATTTTTAAAATTATTAAGTTATGAGTCAATAACTCCTGATGATGCAGGAAGTTTGGATTTTATACAAAACTATATGAGTGATTTTAATGCCCTTAGAATCGACAAAGAAGATACTAAAAATCTTCTCTTGTATAAAAGATTTGGAGATGGGAAGCATCTGTGTTTTGCTGGGCATGTAGATGTTGTGCCTCCGGGTGACGGGTGGGATAGTGATCCGTTTAATCCTATTACTAAAGATGGCTATATATATGCAAGAGGCTCTCAAGATATGAAGAGTGGTGTTTGTGCCTTTTTGCAAGCTTGCAAAGATGCTAAAAACTTCAATGGCACTCTTAGCGTGATACTAACAAGTGATGAAGAGGGAGATGCTCTGTTTGGCACTATAGAGGTGCTAAAATACCTCAGAGAGAGGGATTTTTTGCCAGATTTTTCTATCGTGGCAGAACCTACATGTGAAAAAGTTTTTGGAGATACCATTAAGATAGGCAGACGAGGCTCTATAAATGGAATATTAGAGGTTTTTGGAAAACAAGGGCATGCGGCATATCCTGAAAAATCAATAAACCCTGTAAATCTAATAGCACCTATTTTAGATAAATTAGCCGGACACTATTTTGATGATGGAGATGAAGATTTTGCTCCAAGTCAGTTGGTAATTACAGATATAAGAAGTGGCATGGAAGTAACAAATGTGACTCCTTCAAGACTAAAGCTAATGTTCAATGTAAGAAATTCTACCAAAACAAAAAAGAGTGATATAGAAAAATATATAGACTCTTTGTTTAAAGATCTAGACCATAAATTAACTCTGTTTCAAGGAGCAAAACCATTTGTGACCAACAGAGATTCCAAGATTGTAAAGCTGTTGAAGTATGCCGCTAATGAAGTGGTAAATGTAGAGCCAAAACTAAGCACAAGCGGCGGTACAAGTGATGCGAGGCTTTTAGCCGAATATGGAGTAGAAACCGTAGAATTAGGTGTGATAAACGATAGAATCCACGCCGTCAATGAAAGATGCAAGCTTGAAGAGGTAGAGAATTTAAAGAAAATATTTGATAAAGTTATAGAAAATTTCTAAAGGAGAGTGATATGGATTATGTAGTAACTAAAAATGCCCCCTCGGCAATAGGACCTTATTCACAGGCTGTTGATTTGGGAAATATGATATTTACTTCAGGGCAGATCGCCCTAAAGCCAGATGGAAAATTGGTAGAGGGTGGCATAAAAACTCAAACCACTCAGGTTTTAACAAATTTAAGTGAAGTTTTAAAAGAGGCGGGAAGTTCACTCTCAAAAGTAGTTAAAACAACTATTCTCTTGGCAAATATGGAAGATTTTGCCGAAGTAAATAAGATATATGCAGAATTTTTTGGTGACCATAAACCGGCTCGTTCAACAGTAGCAGTAAAAACATTGCCTCTAAATGTTGATATTGAGATAGAAGCGATAGCTATCAAGTAGTGAGTGCACTTGACTTATATGCGAAGATAGAGCCATTAATCGGCTTTTATGATGAGTACGAAAAACTGTATGATGAGTATATTGGTATCTTAGAGACTCTACATGTAGAGTCTATTTTAGATATAGGCTGTGGCAATGGTAAATTTCTAAGCAGGCTTAAAGATACTAAATTTAGAGCAAAAGGTATAGATAGAAGCAGTGAAATGATAAAAATTGCCACTTTGCTCGGTGTTGAGGCAGATAAAATCGAGCTAAAAGATATGCAGGAGCAATTTTGCTGTGCAACAGCCATCGGTGATGTACTAAATTATATTCCAGGAGCTGATTTAAGAGATTTCTTTGGTGACTTAAAGAGTGTGCTAAAAAAAGATGGATATTTTTTGGCGGATATCAATACTTTTAGTGGCTTCGAGGATGTTGCGGATGGACTTTTTCTTAAAGATACGGAAGATAGATTTTTAGCTATTGATGCAGATTTTCAAGATACTATTTTAACTACAAAAATTACACTATTTGAAAAAGATGATAAATATCATAAAAAGTTTTCAGATACGATACTGCAATACTACCACGATATAGAGACATTCCAAATTATAGAGGGATTTGAACTTATAAGAAGTTTTGATATTTCTATGTTTGGAGATTTTGATAAGAAAATTTTACTCTTTAAAATATAGCAGATTAGATTATTTTTAAGTAAAAATTTGATACAATATTAGATATTCTTAGTAATAAAAAAATTTAAGAAAAATTAAAGGATTTGCCATGGCTCAAAGAGCGATTCGTGAATATGATGGAAAAGCACTTTTCTCAAAACATTGGGAAAAATACTTTAGTGGGTTTCATTATGGTTTTAAATCTGTACTAGTCAGTAGTGGAGATGAATTGAGAAAGAAAGCAGAGGAGCATGGTTTTGAGTGGTTAAAGCAAGAGCCTCTTGTAGCAAAACCGGATATGCTTTTTGGAAAAAGAGGAAAGAATGGACTGGTTCTTTTTAAAGATAAAAAACCAGGCGATGTCTCTTTGGAAGTGGCAGCAAACTGGATAGATGAAAAGATTTCCCATCCCATAACTCTTTTAAGTGGACAACATGGAACACTTACGCATTTTATCGTCGAGCCGTTTACTCCTCATGGTGAAGAGCAGGAGTATTATATTTCAGCTACCACTGTTGGAGAAGACGATGTACTCTATATGTCAACTGAGGGTGGCATGGAAGTGGAAGACGGATGGGAAGAAAAAGTGACAGAAGTTGTGATTCCTATCAATATGCAAGATGCAAATATAGATCATTTGGTAAGAGCAAATGCCCCTGTGGATCTTCCAACAGATAAAAAAGAGGCATTTATATCTTTTGCTATAGATTTCTTTAGATTTTATAGAGATTTGAATTTTGCATATCTTGAGATAAACCCGCTTGTTATGCTTGATAATAATGAGATGGCTATACTTGATCTTGTAGCTAGACTTGATGATACAGCTGGCTACTTAATGGAAGATGCGTGGGGAGATATAGAGTATCCGACAGCCTTTGGCATGGAAGACCAATCTGAAGAAGAGAAAGCTATATCTGATGCTGATGCAAAAAGCGGTGCTTCACTAAAACTTACTATCCTAAACCCTATGGGAAGAATTTGGACTATGGTTGCAGGTGGTGGCGCTAGCGTTGTTTATGCAGATACAATTGCTGACCTTAGTGGCAATGTAGCAGAACTTGCAAATTATGGTGAGTATAGTGGAGGTCCGACAACAGGAGAGACCAAATTTTATGCAGATACTATTTTTGATCTTATGACAAGATTTAAGGATCCAAAAGGCAGAGGCAAGATACTGATTATTGGTGGGGCAATTGCAAACTTTA
>JALUMZ010000077.1 GCA_027055635.1 Campylobacteraceae bacterium | reverse complement strand
CTATTGTCTTTGCTCGGTGGATTGTTTTTAAGATTTTTTTAAAAAGGATAGAAATTGGCTTATTTTCCAGCTTTTATAAAATTAAATGGTGAAAAAATACTCATAGTTGGAGGTGGGCGTATAGCTTGTGAGAAGTTGTCGCACCTACTTGATTTTACAAACAATATAACTGTAATAGCTAGTGAATTTTCTGATAATATGACTCAGAAGATAGAAGAGGAGAAGTTAGAATTTAAAAAAAAGCTTTACGAGAAGGGAGATATAGTAGGTTTTAAGATTATTATCATTGCCGTTGATGACATCTCTTTACAAAAAGAGATATTTTTTGAATCTAAAAAATACAACTCTCTTTGTAATGCAGTTGATTCTGTTGAGTATTGTGATTTTATCTTCCCGTCTTATGTTAAAAAAGATGATTTGACCATTGCTATCTCTACATCCGGCGCTTCTCCTGCATTTGCAAAGTATTTGAGAATTTATCTTTCAAAACTTATACCCCCAAATATATCTAGCTTTTTAAAAGAGATGAGAGCTGTGAGAAGTACGCTACCAAAAGGAAAAGAGAGAATGAAAATGCTAGATGCTAAAGCAAAAAAATATATAGATTCTCTCTAAAAATGCCCCTAGTCTTTGAGCTTAAAAGAGAGGAAAAGGGCTAGTAAAAGCATGAGGATTGTTGTGCTGTATAGTACCGTATAGTTAGTAAAATGCAAGATTGCTCCGCCAAGAACAGAGAAAAATATCCCAAAAGAGACTATATTGACTTGAAGTGCTACATAGGTAGGTCTTAGTTTTGGAGGAGCTAAAATCAAGATAAGATTACCTGATGCAATTCTACTCCCGTCTGTTGCTGCACCTACTAGAAAAAACACAATCATATATAGATATATGTTTGAGCTAAAAATTGCGAGTATGATTGCAAAAATATGAAGAGATATAGAGATATTGCTAGTTAATCTATTGTACCCTCTACCACTTAAATTGCCCCATAAAAAGTTGCTTAGCATTGCTCCTACCATCTGTGCAGTGATTAGTGTTCCGATCGCTACGCCATTTAGATTTATCGTCTCTTTGGCCTGTAAGATTATAAAAGGAAGTGCTATAAGATAGCCGTAAGCAAATAAAAATGTACCGAGTTGAATCTGCAAGTCTTTGTCATTTTTCAGTGTTTGCCATGAGTTTTTTAGAAATTTTTTAAAAGAATTTTCTCTTAGCGGTATATCTTTTTTTTCAGGTTCATCGATAGTTGCAAAAGCTATGTAGCCTAGTGACATTATAAATGAACTAAGCATAAATAAGTATCCAAAACTATATGGTGCTTTAAATTTTTCCAATATAATAGCTGTTATAGCGCCACTTATCAATCCCCCTAGGCCACTAAAAAACTGTCTATAAGCCATAGTTTTGCCACGAAATTTATGACTGAAGATTTTAGCAACTATATCTTTAAAATAAATTGCCCCAAATCCGGCACTAAAAGAGAAGCTAAAGAGTCCTATTCCTATGCAAAAAAGAGTTAGAGTAGGGTGATTGCTCCCAAGAAAATTAATAGCAACACCAATAAAAAACCAAGAGATAAATCTAAATATAAATACTCGTCTAAGATACGGCAACATTCTTGTATAACTTTGTGATTTAAAAGCCGCAAAAAGTTGAACGACTATAGCACCACCCCTTAAGAGTGTGGCAAAAAGTCCTACAACCATGGAGCTACCGCCAAAATAGTTTACCATCAAGGGTAATATGGTGGAGGGTTCAGCAATTGTAACACCGATAGTGAGAAAAAAACCATGCAGAATGTTTTTTATATGATTTGAAAATTTATCCAAAGTAGTTTGTCCTAGTAAAATAAGTAGAGAATTATATCATATTTGCCTTAGCTCTACATGTAGAGCTGTTGGGTTTCACGGTAGTTCAACTTTAATATTTCATCAAGGAGAGTTTGATTTTTTCCTACGGATCGCTTGTAAGATTATTAAAAATGCAAAACTCGCTTCGCTCAAACAGTTGCATTTTTGCCTTTGGCACATAATCTTGCAACCTAAAAATCAAAATCCTTTCTTCAATATTAAAGTTGAATTACCGTGAAGGAGCTTTAGTATTCTATTTTCCAAACCACTCTAGTTCATCTCTAAGCTCAACCACTTTGCCCACAACTATGAGGGCGGGAGTTGGTATATCTTTTGAAAGTTTGACTATATTTTCAAGTGTTCCTACTACTGTTTTTTGCTCTTTTGTAGTTCCTCTTGATATGACTGCACAAGGAAAGTCTTTTGGCTTTCCTATCTCTATGAGTTTGGCAGAGATTTTAGAAAGATTATGAAGTCCCATGAGAAATACGAGTGTATCATCACCTTTTAGACTATCCCAATCAATTTGAGAAGTTTTTTTATTTGGTGATTCATGTCCTGTTATAACTCTAAATGAGACAGCTACACCTCTATGAGTTACGGGAATACCAGCATAAGCAGGAACACTGATGGCAGAAGTTATGCCGGGTATAATCTCAAATACCACACCTCTTTGCTTTAGATAGCTTCCCTCTTCGCCACCTCTACCAAAGACAAAAGGATCTCCACCTTTGAGTCTGACAACATTTTTATATTTTAGTGCTGATTGATATATGGTTTCATTTATCTCATCTTGAGGCATTATATGATGACCGTCTTCTTTGCCAACATAGATAAATTCGCATCCATTCTTGGCCTCTTTTAATATATCAGGATTTGCAAGTCTATCATATATGATAACATCAGCCTCCTTTATAACTCTTAGTGCTTTTATGGTTAGAAGTTCCATCTCTCCGGGACCTGCTCCTGTTAAATATACCACTTAAATATCCTTTTTTTCAACATCGTTTAGGTAGCAAGAGGGATCTTGTGCCCATAAGTCATCATATATGGCGTTTGCTCTGCTTCTTGAGCCGCCATTGCATATATCTAATACTTCACAATCTTTACAATATCCGCCAATTTTTCGTGGGAATTCTCTTAATTTATTTAGCATATCATTCTCTTTGTTGAGCCATATTTGGCTAAAAGGAGTTTCGCTCATATTTCCTATATAGTGTGGAAAAAAGGGATCAGGTTTGACTCGTCCAAGCCAATCTATATTTCCTAGTTTCACTCCTGCGCTGTTTCCACCCCAATTTTTGAGTCTTTTTCTCATCTCATCTTTAAGCTCGGGATATTTTTTCGCGAAAATATTTAGAAAAAGTATCGCGTCCATCTCCATATTGCCTGTGACTACATCTATATTTTTTCCGTCTTTTATATACTCAAATGCCTTATTTATAGTAAATTCTACGAATTTTCTTCTCTCTTCTTTGCTTATGTCTATCTTTAAATTATCTAATCCTCTGCCAGAATATACTAAGTGAGATATATAGATCTTATCTACTCCTATCTCTTGTGCTAATTCAAATATACTGTAAAAACTCTCTTTTGTTTCATTTGTGATGGTAAAACGAATTCCGGCGTTTCCACCATGTTTCTGTATGAGAGCTATAGCATCAAGACTCTTTTTATAAGCACCTTTGAGACCCCTAAATTCATCATGCACTTCTTCGATACCGTCTATGCTGATGCCTA
>JALUMZ010000076.1 GCA_027055635.1 Campylobacteraceae bacterium | reverse complement strand
GTTTTATTAGAGAATCACATCTTAAAAATGAAATTAAAAGATATAACCAAAGACTATCATGCTAGATAATTCAGCCATGCCGGTAAAGTTTTTTGCTCATCAAAAACAGTAGTGCTCTCTCCGTGTCCGGGAAATATTCTGTAATTTTCTGTAATTTTTAAAAATTTTTTTATACTTTTTTTCATTTCATCTGGATTACTATATGGAAAATCAACTCTTCCTATTGAATTTTTAAAAATAAAATCTCCGCTAAAAAAAGCATCTTTTATCAAAATAGCGCTACACCCGGGAGTATGTCCAGGGAAAAAGAGATATTTGATATTGATACCGCCTACTTCTATATCCTCATCTCCAACTATCTCAAAATCTGCACTGCTTGATGGTGTTCCTTGAGAAAATGGATCAGAAGTGAGCATAAAAACATCATCTTTGGGAGTATATATTGGTATATTAAAATACTCTTTCAACTCTTGGTTGCTCCAAATATGGTCAAAATGTCCATGTGTATTCAGTATAGCTATAGGATTTTTTACATTATCCTTTACCCAAGAAGCTGCATCAACTCCGGGATCAATAATAAACTCTTTGTCATCAACTTTTACTATATAACAATTAGTCATATACATACCGCATGCTTTTTGATTAATATCCATTTTGTCTCTCTTAATATTTTTAGGTACTTAATAGTATAGCAAAATTACTTAAACCTTAAAAACTTTAATTATATTTAAAAGAATTAATTAATGCTTTCTTTAGTATAATTTTAACAGCCTTAATGTATAAAGGAGTGTTTTTTGCAAAAATACAGACTGATAGAATTATATCTTATCAATTTTTTGAGAGACGAAGTGTATAAAACCGGCTTAAAAAATGTTGTATTAGGTATAAGCGGTGGAATTGATTCTGCTGTCGTCGCTGTGCTTGCAAAAAAAGCCTTCAAGGAAAATATGCTAGGTATTATGATGCCCTCAGCTTACTCTAGTCAAAATAGCTTGGATGATGCACTTGCTTTGTGTAGTAAATTTGATATAAACTATGAAACTATATCAATCGCTCCTATCTTAGAATCATACTTTAAAGACAAAAATATAAGCAAGCTAAGAATTGGCAATTTCAGTGCTAGAGCCAGAATGTCAGTTTTATATGATATTTCAGCAAGAGAAAATGCACTTGTTTTAGGAACTAGCAATAAAAGTGAACTTCTTTTGGGTTATGGTACACTTTTTGGAGATTTAGCAAGTGCTCTAAATCCCATAGGGGATCTATACAAATCACAAATTTTTGAATTTGCTAGATATTTAGAGATACCAAAACAGATCATAGACAAACCTCCTTCAGCTGATTTATGGGAAGGTCAAAGTGATGAGCAGGATCTAGGATTTTCTTATGCAGATATAGATAAAGCTCTAGAAGCATTCGTAGATAATCGCATGAATGAACAAGAGATGCTAGAAGAAGGCTTTAGTCTAAAAATTATTAAACTTATAAAAAATAGAATATACAAAAATCAATTTAAAAGAAAACCGCCACTAATAGCAAAGATAGGTCATCGAACGATAAACCATGACTTTTTATATGCTAGAGATATAAAGTTATAAAAAAGGACACAAATGAACGCAAGCAAAAAAGAGATACCATTTTACAAACCCTATCTAGACAAAAGGGAAAAAGAGTATGTAAACGAGGTACTAGAGTTAAAAAAAGCTAATAAAGTTGAGAAATTAGAACAAGATTTTAGCACATACATAGGAAGCAAATATGCCATCTCAACCAACAATGGAACTTCCGCCATGCATCTTGCTATGTGTGCGCTTGATCTAAAAAGAGGGGATAAAATCATCTGCTCTGTTAATTCTTTTCCTTCGGTTGCAGAGGTTATCAGACATTTTGATGCAGAGCCTATTTTTATAGATATTGACGAGGATGATTTTAATATCGATTTGGGCGTGTTCGAGAAATTATTAGAACAAAATAAAAGTAAAAAATTAAAAGGTGTTTTTATAAATCATATTGCAGGTCAACCGACTCAATTAGACAAATTTTACAAAATAGCGAAATTGTATAACATAAAGATAGTTGAAGATGCTTCAGAAGCACTAGGCGCTACTTTTAATGGAGCTAGAATTGGTGGATTAAAAGCCGATATAACAACTTTTAGATTTTCTCCACAAATGAAACATGCCGTTGCAAGCGGTGGAATATTAACTACAAACAGCGAAAATCTAAGAGATAGGGCTGTGCTTTTAAGAAACCATGCCATCATAAATGATGGTTGGGATGCTTATGGAAACCTTGGATATGTTTATGATGTTATAGACATAGGCTTAAAATACGATATGAACGAACTAAATGCCGCCTATGCTCTAGGACAGTTAGAGAAAAATGATTTTTTTATAAGAAGAAGACAACAGATAGCAAAAATTTATGATGAAGAGCTAAAAGAGTGTGACCATGTCAGCACTCCTGTGGAAAAAAGAGAGCATATCTTTAGTCAATACATCATAAAAGTAGATAAAAACAGAGATAGTTTTGCAAGAGAGTTGAAAGAAAAAGGCATAAATACAGCCTTGCACTATATACCTATACATCTACTGACATATTATAGAAAAAAATATAATATGAGAGTAAATGATTTTCCTAATGCTCTTAAGAATTACCAAAAAATCCTCTCTTTACCTATATATCCAAGCCTTAGCGATAAGGATGTTTACTACATATGTGAACAGATAAAAAAAATCTCAAAAACTCGTGTTTGATAAAGCCAAAGTTGTTTTTTGGATAGAGGAGTATCTCTTCTATCCAAAAACTTTTTTACAATTTTTACTCTCCTTTCTACTTCTTCCTTTTTCTGCTATATACTGCTTAATTGTTATTTTCAAAAGACTCTTTTCAAAAAAGATAAATTTTAACATTCCAATCATAAGTATAGGAAACCTTACGGTAGGAGGAAGTGGTAAAACGCCTCTAGTTATAGAATTAGCCAGAGATAGAGAAAACTGTGTAATAATTCTAAGAGGCTACAATCGAGAAAGTAGTGGATTGGTAATCGTATCAAAAGAGGGTGAAATTTTGTGCAATGTTACTCAAAGTGGAGATGAAGCGATGCTGTATGCCAAATCTCTACCAAAGGCGACAGTTATAGTCAGTGAAGACAGAATAAAAGCTATAAAATATGCAAAATCCCTCAAGTGCAAAATTATCTTTTTAGATGATGCTTTTAGCAAATCGCATATAAAAAAACTAGATATTCTTATAAAACCAAAAATATCACCAACTCTGCCTTTTTGTCTGCCTAGTGGAGCATATAGAGAACCGAAATACTTATATAATTTTGCAGATTTGCTTGTGCAGGAGGGGATAGATTTTCAAAGAATTGTAGATATAAAAAACCCTACTGACAAGATGATACTTGTCACAGGCATATCAAAGCCACAAAGACTAGACGGTTATCTGCCTAAAAATTTAACAAAAAAGATATATTTTGAAGATCACCATATATTTACAAAAGATGAATTAGAATATTTATTGCAACTACACGATGCATCTTCTATACTAACC
This sequence comes from Campylobacteraceae bacterium, assembly GCA_027055635.1. GTDB lineage: Bacteria > Campylobacterota > Campylobacteria > Campylobacterales > Sulfurospirillaceae > JAADIZ01. The sequence continues at coordinate 35 of JALUMZ010000076.1, read as the reverse complement.
ACACAAAAAGATGCCGTGAAAATGGATAGTTTTGG
>JALUMZ010000075.1 GCA_027055635.1 Campylobacteraceae bacterium | reverse complement strand
CTCCATAAAAGGTTCTATGACAACTTGCGTATCAAACTCAAAAGCCACATCCAAGGCATAATCCAAATCTTCTTTATTTTTCACTACACTTATGCCGATAGAGCTCCCTAATCTGGTTGGTTTTATGATAACGGGATAGTTAAGTTTAATATCTCTTGAATCATTCTTGTTAAGAGTCCAAAAGTCTAAAACTTTTACGCCAAACTCTTTTGCATATAATTTTGTGAGGAGTTTATTAAAGCTGATAACGCTTGCTTCAGTTCTTGGACCTATATAAGGAATGTCAAAAAAACTCAACAACGAAGAGATAGTGCCATCTTCTCCATCTTTTCCATGTATAACATTTACAAGAGTATCAAACTCCAACTGCTTTTCTCCCATAAATGTTTTGTGAAAAAACCCTCCCTTTTTGAGTTCTAGTTTTTTATCCTTTTTGTATTCGGCTGAGCTAAATCTTTTTGCCGTTATCTTGTCGGTTGGAATTAAGTAAAAATCTCTATTGTAATCACAAAATATATATACTAATTCATTTTTTAAAACTTTTTTTAGTGCGATTGCACTCACTATACTTATCTCATGTTCAAAACTATTTGCTCCAAATAGCAATGCTAATTTCATTTTATGTCCCCTTTTAAAGGGGCAAAGCCCCTTTAAAATTCCTCGCGACTAAAGCTACTGCTGTCGCAGAGAAATTACTATTTTTATTTTTTACTAAAGATGTGGTTATCGCCAAGAAAAGGCAAAGCCCCTTTAAAATTCCTCGCGACTAAAGCTACTGCTGTCGCAGAGAAATTACTATTTTTATTTTTTACTAAAGATGTGGTTATCACAAGAGAATACGAAAATATGTATGTTCTTGTGATAACCAAATACAAAGTTCTTTTTAAATTCCTCGCTCCTTATACTTTGGCTATCACAGAGAAATTTACTGATATTCTTATGTTAATTTTTTTAGAGCCTCTTTTATTAGCTCCGGTGTTGTAGTGCTTTTGCAGCTTGCAAGGATTTTTCTTATTCTATCTTTTTTGAAGCCTAGGCTCTCTAATGCTAAGATAGTATCTAGTTGATTTCTGTCACTGCTTCCAAGCTCTAGTGATTCTAAAGAAAAATCACTAAGTTCTACTAAAATTCTTTTTGCACTCTTTGGACCGATTCCAGGAACCCTCTTAAAAGCTTCCACATTTTGACTACTAAGTGCAGATGCGAAATCACTTGGACTAAGAGTGGAACAAATAGCTAACGCAGTAGAAGGACCTATGCCATTTAATTTTATGACTGTATCAAATATTTTTTTTTCATCAATATCTAAAAACCCATACATACCATGATAATCTTCCCTGATAATTTGCGTTACATGTAGAGATACCAAATCAGAATCAATCTTAGATGAAGTAAAAAGCGAAATATTTACTCTGTAAGTCAATCCAACATCTGTTTTTACATGTAAAAAAGTGGGTTCTTTTTTAACTATCTTTCCCTCTATGCCAACAATCATTTGCTATACTCGCTAGATCTTTTTATCTCAAATTTTTCACTCTCTATCTGTTTAAGAGTAATTTCTCTGATTATCTCATTGTCTTTTGTGTTGTAAACTACTTCTATCGGTGGATTTATAAGTTTAAATTTCACTTCATTATACTCTTTCCATACACCATGATTTACTATTTTAGCAGAAAAAATTTGATTTTGTATGGATTGTAAATCACTATCATATGATGCTAGCTGATGTTTTTTATCTTTGAAGTTGTTAAGCGTGATATTGTACTCATTTACCATTTTTTGATATTGTTTGATTTTCCCTAATAGTGAAGATGGAGGGGTTATTCCACTCTTTTTAAGTTCTAGTATTTTTCTTTTTATCTCTTCTACTACGCTTCTACTGTTTTCAATAACTCTCTTCTTTGCCTCTAGGATTTTAGGTATAGGTTTAAGTGATATAGTTAATTCTTTGATTTTCTTTTTAATTTTTTCAATTTTTTCGTTATATTGTTTGCCTGCTGTTGAGTCGATAACTAGTTTGTTATTATTGCCTTTGACCTGTTTTATGTCGATTAAGTCACTCGCTTTTATAGATGCATTAGAAGTCAACTCCTCAATGTATATATTTTTTCCTATAACTTCACCGCCTATCACGCTCTTGATTTTGATATTTTCTCCATCTACAAAACCGCCTTCAAGCCTTTCTATCTCAATATTCTTGCCACTTACTCTGCCTCTATGTACCGCTATCTTTACACTATCCGCATCAATAATAGCAGTTTTGTGAGTTTGACCCTTAATTTCAACTTTTTTAGCTTTTATGGTTGCCCCACTCGCTATATTACCCTCTACATGTAGCTCAGAAGTCTCTACGCTCATGCCGGGACCAATGGCATCCTTAAATATATCACTCTCTTTTATATTTATCTTTACATCAGAATTTAAATCTGTTTCAATAGAGCCTGTGGACTTAAAATCAACAGATTCTATCTCCATTTTGTCTTGTATGTCATATGTGCCATTTTCAAAATTAACATATCCGTTTTTGTTGGCTATATATAAAATTTTATCATCATCCTCTTTTTTTAAAATATTATCTGTGTATTTAATCTCTGTTTGATTACTTAGGGATGGTTCTTTTACATTTAAAAATCTACCTTGACAATTTCTTCCCGGTATCCCCGTTTGTGCTTTTGTGTACTCTATTATAGTTTCACCTTTTGAGACTGCGAGTATAAAACCGCGCTTTGAATAATCAACTCTGCCTTGTTTATCTTTGGCTTTTACTTTGTTTTTATATAAGTATGCGATTTTATCATCAATTGACGAGACTTTGTCTAACCCTTGACATACTACAAAAACACTATCATTTTCTAAGAAATTTTTAACTCTGATAGTCGATACAACTTTTTTTACCTCTTTGTACATATTTTTGTCACGAATACCTACTAGTATATTTGAGCGAACTTTTTTTCTGTTTATATCTTCTATAATTTTTTCTTCTAATTTTGAAAAGTATTTAACATCAATATTTTTTTTAATCGTAGCTACAACTTTTGTTAAAAGTTTGTTTCCGCTTAAAATAATATCTGGAATGATTTCATCATTAGAGATGTCACTTTTTCTAAAAATCTCTACTTTATAGTGCTGTTTGATTCTTAATTCTGGATTTAGCATAAAATCATTATCGTCAAATAGATGTCTGTTTTTATCATCTAACTCTTTATACTCTTCCCCTTTGTGAGATCTATATGAGGTGATGACTTTTAGCACCCTAAAAGAGAGATCACTTGTATTGAGATTATTTGATGATGCTACATTTTTGATTTCGTCAGCTACATTTTGAGTGTCTATAATTATGGATTTAAAGTCATTATCTTTTTGCTCTTCATTTTTATTTGATGAATCTCTTTTAAAAAAAGCCAAAACGAAATCCTTGATTAGAAATTTTAATGGATTCAATTATACAATAAAATTTATAAAAGCTCCATTTAACGCTCATTTTGTTACAATGGAGTTATGTTTTTAAGATCGTTTTTTACAAATAGTATAGGTATTTTAGTCTCCCGCATATTTGGTTTTATAAGAGATTTGTTGATGGCTTCAATTTTAGGAGCAAATATATATAGTGA
>JALUMZ010000074.1 GCA_027055635.1 Campylobacteraceae bacterium | reverse complement strand
GCCTGTTGATTTATGCCAAAAATATTGATTTTTAGGACTAGTTAGGTATTGTAGAAATTTTGCGACACCCTTATACTCTTTATCGCTTTTGCCACTAAAAACAAATAGTGCAGCTCCGCCTATAAATGTCTGCGCACCTTTTTTGATAAATTTCTTCCAAAACGGAAGATATGTTGTTCCAAAATTGAACTTAGCACCTTTTTTCAAACCACCAAAAGAGCCACTTGATCCTAACCACATAGCAACTTTTTGGTCATAAAAAGCCTGTTGATTATCAGCCCATCCTCGGCCGAAATATTTAAAATATCCTTTAAGTGTCCATGCTCTTAATTTATCCCAGTGATAATCCATAGCGGGATTTTCATAATACAATTTTGTAGCAAAACCGGCAAAACCATTGTCTTTATCCGCCATTTGCAGATTATGCCTAGACATAAAATTCTCAGCTGAAGTCCAAGTACTTAGACTTTGTGCTAAACCTATATATCCTGCTTTCTTAAGTGCCGGAGCCATTGCTTCAAAATCTTCCCATGTTTTTGGAGGATTTTTAATACCTGCTTTTTTAAATGCATCTTTGTTGTAGTACATAACAGGAGTTGAACTGTTAAAAGGACTTCCTATCATCCTTCCACTAGAATCTGCATAAAAATTTCTCACGCCGCTTATATAATCATTTGGATTAAACTTTACACCATATTTGTCGAATAATTTTGCTACAGGGTAAACTACACCTTTTGCACCGATGATAGTAGCAGCACCTGCATCAAATATTTGAATGATATCGGGAGCTTTGTGTGCCCTAAAAGCTGCGATGCCTGCAGTCATAGTATCTTCATACCCACCTTTATATACAGGTGTCACCTTATATTCGCTTTGACTAGCATTAAAATTATTTGCCATCTCATTGACAACCTCACCTAATCTTCCACCCATAGCATGCCACCATGTTATATTGGTAGTAGCACTTAAATTGACGGTTGTCATAAAAAAGGCTACAAAAAACAGAATCTTGCTTCTCATATTTAACTCCTAATAGTTTTATAAAATTATTATAGCACCAAAAGATTACAAAATAGCAACAAAATTAAAATTTAAACATTATAACGACATAACTAGTTATAAAGTTACAAAAAGTAACATCTATTTAAATAATAAATGTTATCCAATTGAACAATGTAAATTTTCTACTCTTTTTTCAATCTACTTCTTTTTGATGTCAATATTGCAAATTTTTTATCTGCTGTCAAGTTTTTTTTGGCTAAAATCTTTTATAATTATAGGCGAAGGTATGGAATGAAGATATTAAAAGCCGATTTTATCCTTACATGCAGAGACGATTTTGAAATTATCAAAGATGGAGCTATCTGTTTTGATAAAAATATAATTGACCTAGGTAAAAAAGAAGAGATACTACGGAAATATAGAGGCACAGAGACAATAGACTGTGGAGAAAATTCTGTCATTATGCCTGGACTCATCAATCCGCATATTCACTTAGAGTTTAGTGCGAACAAAACTTCACTAAAATATGGAGATTTTATATCTTGGTTAGGAAGTGTTATAAAAAATCGTGATGCTATTTTGCAAAATAGCAAAGAAAAATCTATCGAAATTCAACTTCAAAATATGCTTCATAGCGGAACAACCACACTCGGAGCTATTAGTAGTTTCGGTGATGATTTTGACTCATGCGTAAAAACTCCTCAAAAAGTTGTATATTTCAATGAAATCTTAGGTTCTAGACCTGATAGTGTTGATGTTCTTTTTGATAATTTTAAATCAAGACTGCACCAAAGCGAAGATAACAAAAGCCAAACTTTTATACCCGCTATTTCGATACATTCACCATACTCAACTCATCCAATTTTAACAAAAAATGTGCTTGATATCGCAAGAAGAGAGAATTATCTCGTATCTACCCACTTTATGGAGAGTCAGGCCGAACGAGATTGGCTAGATAGTGGGAGTGGAGATTTTGTAGAGTTTTTTAACTCTTTTATGCCAAATGCAAGACCATTAAATAGTACTTTGGAGTATCTAAATCTCTTTTACGATACTAATGCTCTCTTTACCCATTGTACAAAGGCAAATGATGATGAGATACAAAAAATAAAAGAATTGGGTGGTTTTGTAACACATTGTCCATTCTCAAACAGACTTCTTAACTCAGGGAGACTAGAGATAGAAAATATAGATAAGGATATGCTAAACCTTGCAACCGATGGACTAAGTTCAAACATATCGCTTAATCTTTGGGATGAGATGCGAGCTGCTTTGATGTTACACTTTAGAGCAGATATAGACAATCTATCAAAAAGACTTCTGCAAATGAGTACAAAAAATGCTGCTAAAGCGTTAAACTTAAATAGTGGTGCACTAGTAAAAGAAAAAGATGCTGATATATTGGTAGTAAAATTGGCAGATAAATTGATAAATGGTGATTTAGCTACGCAACTCATACTGCACACTAAAAAAGCAGAAAAGATATATATAAATGGAGAAGAAGTTTTAGAGGCAAGAATCTAATATTATGTCATAAAAAAGTGCTTTAGTGAGTTTTTGTAAATCTTTTGGATTTATCTCTATTTCTAACCCTCTTTGCCCTCCGCTGACATAGATAGTTTTATGCTTTTTTGCACTTTCATCGATGATGGTTTTTAACTGCTTCTTTTGTCCTATTGGACTTATTCCGCCTTGTACATATCCTGTGATTTTTTGGGCATCAATTGGATTTGCCATACTAGCCTTTTTTATATTTAGTGCTTTTGCTATTTTTTTCATACTTGCTTTACTAGATACAGGTATTAGGGCAACTGCAAAATCTCCATTATTTAGATGAATTATCAAAGTTTTGAATACCTCATGGAGATTCAGGGATAGTTTCTCAACCACCTCTAAACCAAAAGAGGTGTTTGATGTATCATGCTCATATCTATATATTTTGCAATTTATCTTTTTTTGTTTTATTTGTCTTGTCGCGGGAGTCATTTACAGATTTTCTATATCCAATACTCTTGAAGTTATTACTGTTTTTGCAGTTTGGAGTTCAAAAATATCATCTAATTTCAATTTTTCCGGTTGTATTTTTTTATCATTTTTTACGATTTGTGCATAGGATTCATTTAATCCTAAAGTTGGGTTTTTAGACAAAAGACTCTCTTTTGTACCCTCTAATGCCTGCTCTTTTCTCGCTATATTTTGTCTGTATGCAAATCTTAACTTCTCAAACAAACTAGAGGTTTTTAGACTTTTTTCTTCAAGTATTGATGAGAGTTTAGCTTTGTAGAGATTTTTTAGTATATCTATCTCTCTTTGCATTAAGTGAGTCTTTTGTGAAAAGGAGTATCTTTGAAACTCATTTTTTAAATTTTGCAAATCCATACTCTTTGTGGATATAACTCTTGCATAAAATCTTTGTAGCTGCTCTATCATGCCATCTATACTCATCAAAAGTTCATTTTTATCTGGCAGTATCATCTCCATAGCAGCCGAGGGCGTTGGGGCTCTTAAATCTGCAACAAAGTCACTTATAACATAGTCTATCTCATGTCCAACTGCGGACACTATAGGAGTCTTTGCTCTATATATGGCATCTGCTACAACCTCTTCATTAAACCCCCATAGAT
>JALUMZ010000073.1:4611-13317 GCA_027055635.1 Campylobacteraceae bacterium | reverse complement strand
ATTTGATAAAAAAAGGTGTCTCTCACATATCAAATGTTACTGTACACGAAGGCTCAGACTACATCATATCAAATGCCACTTTTCCAACATACTTCATAAAAGATAAAGGTAAGATAAATGAGCTACACGCAAAGCTAGATCTAAGAATTTTTAGAGACCATTTGGCTCCCGCTCTAGGAATTACTCACAGATTTGTTGGAACTGAACCTTATTGTGTCGTAACAAATAACTATAATAAAAATATGAAAAAAGTCTTAGAAGAACCAAACGGGACATCAAATCCTATAGAAATGGTTGAAATGCAGAGAGTTGAAAAAGATGGTAAAGCCATATCTGCTTCTAGGGTGAGAGAATTTTTAAAGGTTAAAAATTTTAATGAATTGGAAAAAATAGTTCCGTCTAGTACGCTGGAATTTCTGAAAAATATTTAGGAAAAACGATGAGTAAAATCAAAAAAAGAGCGCATGCCGGCACATTAGAGTCTAGTGATGCTTTCATAGAGATAGAGCCAATAGAAGAAGATAAGATAAAAATAGAGCTTCAAAGTAGTGTCGAAGAGATGTATGGTGAGGATATCAGAGAACTCATAAAAAAAGTTATAAACGAGTTAGACATAAGCCATATAAGTGTTAAAGTGCAAGATAAAGGCGCACTTGATTATGTTATAAAAGCAAGACTTCAAGCCGCAATTTTAAGAGCAAATGATGATGAAAAAATTAAGTGGGATAAATTATGAAATTAAGAAGAAGCATGCTTTTTGTTCCAGGTTCAAATACCTCAATGGTTTGCAATGCCTTTGTATATAGACCAGATACTGTTATGTTTGATCTAGAAGATTCTGTTGCTATAGAGGAGAAGGATTCGGCAAGACTTATGGTTTATCATGCTTTGCAACATTTTACCTATGATGATATGGAAACAGCTGTTAGGGTAAACCCGCTTCATAGTATATATGGGCTATTGGATTTAGAGGCAGTCATAAGGGCTGGAGTAGATATTATAAGATTACCCAAGACTGATACTGTTGAAGATGTTTTACAGATGCAAGAGGTGATAGAAAAGATAGAGTTTAAGATAGGCACAGATAAAAAAACTAAACTTTTAGCAGCAATTGAGAGTGCGCAGGGTGTTGTGAACGCAGTGAGTATAGCAAGTTGTAGTGATAGATTGATGGGTATAGCATTGGGGGCTGAAGACTTTGTGAGAGATTTGCATACGCAAAGAACAAAAGCTGGCTCTGAGCTTATGGCAGCTCGTGCACAGATACTCCTTGCAGCTCGTGCAGCAAAAATCCATGCTTTTGATTCCGTTTTTTCTGATGTGAGAGATAAAGAGGGCTTTATAAGAGAAGCAAAATATATAAAGGATTTGGGATTTGATGGAAAATCGCTCATAAATCCAAACCAAATCTCTGTTTTACATAAGATATTTGCTCCTTCTAATAACGATGTTGAGTGGGCATTAGATGTGATAGAGGCCTCAACAAATGCAAAAGAAAAAGGCTTGGGAGTTGTATCTATTGATGGAAAGATGGTAGATGCTCCTGTTATCGCAAGAGCTCAGTGGACATTGGAGCTAGCTAAGGCATCTGGTATGTTAGGAGGTGATGAATGATAGATAGTAAAGAGATAAAAAATATAACAAAATTAACTCCAAATAAGGCAGATTTTTTCAAAGCAAGTTCCAAGAATCATAGCGGGAAAGAGAGATTTAGTAAGATTTGTGAAAGCATTGAAGAGAGTATAAAGAGATCAGGATTAAAAGATGGTATGACCATATCATTTCATCATGCCTTTCGAGGTGGAGATAAAGTCTTAAATGTAGTCATGGATGTCATAGCTAAAATGGGTTTCAAAGATTTAACACTTGCTTCAAGTTCGCTTGCTAGTGTACATGATCCCTTGATAGAGCATATCAAAAATGGTGTTGTGACTCAGATATACACTTCTGGCTTAAGAAGCAAGCTAGGAGAGGCGATATCAAAAGGCTTGATGGAGAAGCCAGTACAAGTTCACTCTCATGGAGGAAGAGTTCATTTGGTAAAATCTGGTGAATTAAATATAGATGTAGCTTTCATCGGAGTCCCAGCGATAGACAGATTTGGTAATGCTACAGGCTATAAAGGTCGTTCAAAATGCGGGTCTTTAGGCTATGCTATGACAGATGCTAGATATGCAAAGTATGTTGTTGCCATAAGTGAAAGTTTGGAAGAGTATCCTAGTTTTCCTGCTAGCATAACTCAAGATCAGGTTGACTCTATCGTTCTGGTAGATGAAGTTGGAGACCCTAGTCAGATTGGTGAGGGGGCTACAAGGATGACAACAAATCCAAAAGAGCTCTTATTGGCAAGAAGAGCAGCTAGGGTTATAGTAAACTCTGGACTCTTTAAAAATGGTTATAGTTTGCAAACAGGAACAGGTGGAGCATCTTTGGCTACTACTATATTTTTGAGTGAAAAGATGGAAGAAGAGAATATAACTGCCAGCTTTGGATTGGGTGGAATTACCGGAACTATGGTTTATATGTTAAAAAGAGGGCAGATTAAGACTCTCTTAGATGTGCAGAGTTTTGACGAGTTTGCGGCAAAATCTCTAGGGGAAAATCTAAATCATATAGAGATAAGTGCAAATCAATATGCAAATCCAAGCTCGAAAGGTGCAGCCATAAAACAGCTTGATGTAGTAGTTCTTAGCGCATTAGAAATTGATATCGATTTTAATGTAAATGTATTGACCGGATCAAAGGGAATTTTACGAGGTGCTAGTGGAGGACACTGCGATACGGCAGCAGAAGCTAAACTCTCAATTATAGTAGCACCACTAACCAGAGGAAGAATTCCTACTATAGTAAATAGGGTAAATACTATAATAACCCCTGGAAATACAGTAGATGTTGTAGTGACTGACCAAGGAGTAGCAGTAAATCCAAAAAATATTGAATTGAAACAAAGACTTAAAAAGGCAGGAATCACAGTGGTGGAGATAGAGGATTTATATAAAAAGGCTATTAGAATTTGCGGAAAACCAAAGCCTATAAATTATAGTGACAAGGTAGTCGCTACAATTCGCTATAGAGATGGTTCTGTACTAGATGTTGTTAGGGCTTTGGCATAGATAATATACTAAAAAGTAAAGAGGAGAGAGTACAGAGGCAAAGAGAGTTAGTAGAAAAGTACAACTCTCCTCTTTTTAGTCTATCAGTCAATCTTCCCGGTCCAAATAAGCTTACTGAAGATGCACAACTCATCTTTGAGTGTGCATTATTCGAAATTAAAAAAATAAATCTTAAGATTTTAGAGACCAGACAATATAGTGTGCCTAGTGGATATGAAGCTCAAATAGTCGTAGATGAAGATGCTAGAAGATTGAAAAAAATCGCTCTGAAGATAGAAAATACCCATATTTTAGGAAGGTTTATGGATATAGATGTGATTGATAGCGATAAGATGCAAATATCAAGAAAAGATATGGGTGTATCTATTAGGAGATGTTTTTTGTGTGAAAATGATGCAAAATTATGTGCAAGAAGTGCAAGACATTCGCTAGATGAGCTTTTATTATTCATACACAATCAAGTTTTGCAATATAATGAAGATTGAAGATTTAGCATATAATTCTCTCATAAAAGAGGTAGAATTAACCCCTAAGCCCGGCCTAGTAGATAGAAACAATAACGGTTCCCATAGAGATATGAATATAGAGACTTTTTATAATAGTTCTAAAGCAATAAAGCCTTTTATAAGAATGTTTTATGAGTGTGGGAAAGGAGCCCTACATGTAGAGCCTAAAATATTATTTCAAAAATTAAGGCAGATAGGTAAAAAGTGTGAAAAAGAGATGTTTTTAACAACAAAAGGGGTAAATACTCACAAAGGAATTATATTTTCTTTTGCTGTAATTTGTGGTGCGATTGGGATATTAAGAGCTAAATATAAAAATATTTTATTTGAACAGTTGCAAAGTGAAATACAAGAGATTTGTAAAGATTTGGTAAAAAATGACCTTTTAGAGAGCGTAAAACAGGAGATGAGTAGTGGAGAAAAACTATATAAAGAGACAAAACAAGCTGGTATAAGAGATGAAGCAGAAAATGGATACCCTATAATTTTTGAGCAAAGTTTACCTTTTTATCTTAAACAAAAAGAGCTCTATAATGAAGAAATTGCTCTTAAATTAACTCTGCTTTTTATTATGAGCAGGGCAACAGATAGTAATATTTTTGCCAGAGGCGGTTTAAAATCTATGGAGTTTGTAAAGGCTAGATCTAAAAAATTACTAGAGATAAGAGATATAAAAAATCTTGATAAAGAACTTTTGAAGTTTGACGAAGAGATGATAAGCAGAAATCTAACAGCTGGGGGAAGTGCAGATTTACTCTGTCTTACTTGGTTTTTATCAAAGATAGATTTTTAGTTTTTTGAATGTAGAAATTATGGAACTTAGAAAACAATACAAAGTAGTCAAAAAGTCGCTTCTTTGTAATTCTTATTTTTAAATCTCAAGACAAGATAACCGATGAGCCCAGATAAAAAAGAGCCCAATAAGATAGCTAGTTTATCTGCATAGTGATATATTTGTGTATCATCATAAGCCAAGGAATCAACAAATAGACTCATAGTAAATCCGATGCCAGTAAGTATCGCCAATCCATACAGTTGTGTCCATGTACTCTCTTTTGGTAGCTTGGCAATCTTTAATTTTATTGCAAGCCAGCTAAAGCCAAATACTCCAACTTGTTTACCTACAAAGAGTCCGAACATGATGCCCATAGGTACTGAGCTCATCATATCTTTTAGAGATATTCCTTTGATATCTACGCCCGCATTTACAAAGGCAAAAAGTGGCAGTATCATAAATGCAACCCAATAATGAAGATCATGCTCCATCTCCTTTGCCATAGAAAATTTTTTCCCATTTTTATCTGTTGAATTAAGAGGTATCATAAATGCTAGAGCAACACCAGCCAAAGTTGCGTGCACTCCTGATTTTAGAACGCTTACCCACAAGATTATTCCTACTAATATATATGCTGTCTTTTTGATAACGCCTAATCTATTCATGATGAATAAAATAATAAGTGAAACTATTGATATCACAATAGAGACATTGGATAGGTCTGTAGTATAAAATATGGCGATTATAATAATCGCCCCTAAATCATCTATAATAGCTAAAGCCATTAGAAATATCTTTAAAGATGAAGGTACTCTATTGCCAAGAAGAGATAAGATTCCCAACGCAAAAGCTATATCGGTGGCTGTTGGTATTGCCCATCCTTTCATTCCGAAGGATTCACCTTGATTGAATAATATAAATATCAAAGCAGGTACAATCATGCCTCCAATTGCCGCAATACCAGGTAGTGCAATTTGACCTAAAGATGACAAGTGTCCTTCTAAAACTTCTCGTTTTACCTCTAATCCTATAAGAAAAAAGAATACAGCCATGAGCCCATCATTTACCCACAAAATTAAGGGTTTTGCAATTTGTAAATTTCCAAATCTTATCTCTACATGTGTGTGTAAAAAACTATTATATGCTGTTGAAAGAAAGCTGTTTTCCAAAAGAAGTGCTAGAATTGTCACTACTATCAACACTAAACCTGCAGATGACTCTTTTTGTATAAACTCTTTAATCGGTGTCATGTATAACCTTTGGATACTTTTGAGGTAATTATATCAAATTTTATTATCTATTTCCATTTAAGTATTTGTATTATACGATTGTATTATGATGAAAATGGAATAAATATGATATTGTATGTATTTTTTATGATGCCTTATTTCTTTAAAAAATTATAGTTGATTGTGTCTTGAATTCTATCGATATGTATATGGTGTTTTTTCGCTATTTTTATAAAAAGTGTATTATCCTCTTCTGATGCAAACGCCTTTTTAGGAAAAAAAAGGAATCCATCTCGATGATCAAGTAGATAACCACTCTGTTCTGCGATTATAAGGGGTATTTCATCCCATAAAATAACTTTTTTATTTATGGTTATACTATCGTTGTTGATGAGAATATGGAGCTTTTTGTTTGCTTCTTTTTCTTTTTTAAAAGATCTTGAAAGGATAGATTTTTCTATTATTTTTTTTATATAATACCAATATATTAAAAGTATTGTTGAAAATAATAGTATGGCTAAAGTACCTTTAAGTAGTGCCCCTACCACTCCAAATTGTAATAGAGCAATAAAAAACCAACCCATATATTTTTTTGGTGTATGAAACATTTTGTAGTTATATGCAAGTTCGCCAGCTTGCATATATATCTCTTTGTTCCAGAAGAAATTTAGAACTATATCTTTAGATGTGTTCTTCATTTGCATCCTGATATATATCTTCTCTACATATGACTTTTTCGTTTTCAAGCTCATCTATTAGTTTTTTTGTTTCATCATACAATTTGTAAAATTTCTTTGCATTTTCTTTATATATTTTTTGCTGTTTTTTAGCATATATCCATGCTATCGCGATAGAACTTGCAAAGAGGCTGTATATCCATAGTTGCCACTCTTTTAAATCAAGTAAAACTATGAAGTACTGGACAGAAAAAAGTACAAAAAATTCAATAGAAAAGATTATAACGAGAACTGAACTATGTTCAAATTCTAAAGTATATTTTTCTATTTCCTTAATTTTTTCTAAATTCTTATTTATCTTTTCTGCTTTTTTATGATGTCTGTTTTCAAGCTCTTTGGTTTTTATATTTTCTATATGTATGTTGCTGAGATTATACTCTGTATTTACCTGTTTGTACTCATCTAATATCTGAGGATTTTCATCCATAATTTTAAGTATTTCTTCTGTGCTTAATTTTTTTTTCCCAGCTATTTTTTGTACATCTTGTAAAATTAGATCATATAGTCCAACATCTTTTATTTCTCGTGCAACTCTTTTTATGTTTATCATTATTTCTCTTTAGGCAAGAGGGTCAAGTGACCCTCTTAAGTCTTTATTCTTCTTCTATTCCGTAACTTGCAGTTTTGTCTTTTGCAGGTAAAAATATACCAATAAGTCCTTTGATGCCAACTGACATAACAATATTATATAAAAATAGTGCCCAAGCAATCAGTACCATAGAGCCACAAATTGCAGCTAAAATCATGAGTGTATTAAATTCACCGTGGACATAAAGATGACGACGAAGCATACCATCAAGTCCTGCCATACCGGCAAATGCACCCATGCCTATACCACCTATGAGGTGTAACCAAAAGTGGATATTTGAAAGTTTGTGTGAGTACATTTTTGTGCCGTTTGTTACGATTGGCCATAGAACATAAACAGCACTGTATAGAGTCATATACAGACCTACTATAAGAGCTATATGAACATGAGCAAATATAATCCATTGAGTATTGTGTAAAACTCTGTTCATACCCATATCTGCTTGGATAATTGCCGCAGGAACAGCCAAACCAAATCCAACTAAACCACCAAGTAGATACTTGAGTTCCATCGTCATTTTAAGAGGTCTTGCTTTCCATAGAGTAACAAGTGTTATAAATAGTGCTAAGCCTTGAGTAAGAAGCTCAAACGCTGTAACCATCTCACCTGAGATTAACTTCATCATTTCAGGTTGTCCTTGATCGCCTAGTAAGTGGTGAGACCAAACCATCCAAGATACAAGTAGTTCTAGCATAAGTGCAGCTCTAGCTACATTTTCCATGAACAGTTTTTGTCCTGTGATTAGAGTAGCGAGTAAATACCAAGAACCGGCAACATAGATAAGAACCAAACCATCAGCGACCAAGTCAAGCCCCCACCAGAAAAAGTTTTTATATAAAAGTGCATTTATGCTTGTTACATCCAGGCTCATTCCACCTGCATCTGCTATAAGATAAACAAGAACCAAAACTCCGGCACCTAGTATAACTAAAGCATCTAAAAATGTATCTACTGTTCCTCTAAATATAGCAACAACAGGAAGCGCAAGAGCAGGCTCTTTTGAGTATGGAGGTCTGCCGGTAATCTTATACCAAAGATTTAGCATACCATCGATTCCAAAACCTGAAATCAAAAGCTCTTTTGTAGTTTTATTTTTATGAACACCGACTCGTGCAAATATAGTCGCATATATATTGTAAATAAACCCTAAGGTACCAACCATAATAAGAGCAACACCTACTATAAATACTATACCGCCTATAACATTAAACTGATGAGTATCAGCAGGAAGTGGCCAGTATAATGTGTATAATGGAGCATAATGTGTAACAAAAGCTGACAACCATGCTAGTGCAGTACCGATAGTGATAAGTAACCAAACAACATTTGCTAATTTTACACTATATAGAGGTTTTTTTGTTAAGAAAGGAACCAAAAACATAAATGCGGCAAATACCAACTGATATGTTGAACCAAAGATACCTACAATCGGGTGAGCTGTCATAATAGCAAAGTAGTGTGAAGGGTGCGAGAACATCTCAGGCAGTGGATTTGCAGGTCCTGTTGCTACTAATCTCATAATCATACCTTCAGTTGCAGTGAGTCCGAAAAATAGAAAAGCCATAACAACTGCTCTAAGAGTTACTTTTTGCAGAGCATTCAAACCTGTGTGATCAAAGTTAGTCCCGCTTATTAGATTTTTTGCAAAACTCATTTTTGACCTCCTGTGCATCCTGTTACTTTAACTAATTTTTTTACTTTCATCAAATCATTTCCCTCTTCATCATATTGTGCTGGACCAGAGTACTCTGTTGAAG
>JALUMZ010000073.1:0-4601 GCA_027055635.1 Campylobacteraceae bacterium | reverse complement strand
ATGATTAAATGTCCATAATATTTCATTTGGTGAACCAGGATCTACTTGCATTTGCATTGCCATAGTTCCATCTTGTCTAAAAAGACCAAAACCATAAGTCAAATCATCACTTTTTACTTTAAACATGACTTTTTGACCACACTTGATGTTTATCTTCTCTTTTGGAAGCATCCACTTGTGATCTTTAATCTCAAAATTAAAAGTTTGATCAGGTGTGATGTGATCCCTGCTTATATCCTCTGATACCCAAGGTATCGTATTGTATGTAAAGATGTGATGCCCCACACCGCCTATAACCAAAAACGCAATATATGCATAAAATGGAATTCTAACCAATGAATTAGCCTTTTTTGTTTTCGTAAGGTTGTATCCAAACCACGCAACAACTGATATAATCAGAAATGCATAGATAGTATAAGCAACATTATGAAACCTAAGCAACTCTATCGAACTCGCAAATGTCATATTTGTCCTCCTTATAAAATTTATAAGTATTATATCTTAAGTTTCATATAATTTAATTGACTTGAATCATTTTTTGCTGAAATTACTTTCCCATTTTCTAAAATTCTCACAAAAGTATTCTATTCTCACTTTTTTAAATTCTCTAGATGAATATAGTGGCATAAATGATTTTGCTTTGATCTCTTTTGAAATTTCATTGATTATAGAGTTTGTCTCTTCTTTGGTTTTGCCATGAATCATAGTGAAGAGGTTATACTGCCAATTTTGATACTTTGGCCTTAAATAGCAGTGGCTGACGGCACTAAATGAGGCTGCTATTTTCCCAATCTTTTGGCCATCTCTTTCGTCCACATCCCAAACAACCATGGCATTTGCATTAAAACCAGCCTTCCTATGATTTAGTATAGAAGCAAATCTTCTCATGATGCCTGCACTTTTTAGCTCATTTAAGGTATCAAAAAAAAGTTTATAATCTATATTTAACTCCTCTACTATTTTTTTGAAGGGTTCTTCTGCTATCTCTATATCATATTGTGAAGCTTTTATGACCTTATGATGTAGCGGTGTTAAGTCTAGTTTTTTATGATCTATCTTTTTTGTTTTTTCTCTTTTGCTATCTTTTCCGGTTGTGTTTAATTTGACAGATATTTTAAATAGTTTGAGTGTAGGCAACAGTATATACTCTTCAATTTCGCATAATTTGGCTAGTAATTTAACAGTGCCGTCTAATCCAAGTTTGCTATCAGGTTCAACTGCTATGGTAAACCATATATTAAAATCATGATTTCTTTCGTAATTATGTGAAATTCCAGGATGAGAATTTAATATTTCAACAGCTTTATCAATCTTTTCATTAGGAACCTTGAATGCAACTAGTGATGATTTATAACCCAGCCTTTTTGTGTCAAATATAGCAGATGTTTGCCTTATAATTCCTTTTTCTTTTTCCTCCTTTAGGATTTGAATAACATCATTTTCACCCATGTTCAGTTGTTTTGCAATTTCCTCAAATGGTCTTTGGACTAGAGGAAAATTTTTTTGTATGATGGAAAGTATCTCTTGTTTTATCATATTATTTTCTTATTTCAACAGCACATCTAGCACTATGAAATCCTCTATAAAAATCTGGATTAGTAAATACTCCATTCTCTAAAACCCAACCAGCTTTTTTGCTGATAATAACTGTCTGGTTTCCTTTGAGTCTCTCTCTGTTTTCACACAGTATAGTAGTTCCACTGTTAAATTTTTGAGCTATAGTTCTCATTCTTTGTGTTGTTATATAGTAGTGAAATGAAATAGCCACAATCATAATTAACCCGACTAAAATCATGCCTCTCTTAAAAGCAACCTTAGGCATAAAATTTCTTGTTGTAACTATAGCAGTGATTACTAAAAAAAATATAGCAATCGCGATATATCCTACCTCTAATTCAAAAAATTCTTTCAAATCTTCTCCTTTTGTTTTTTCATATTCTACATTAAAAATGCTAAAAGCACCTTGATTTAGGTCTGCGGTTTCTTTATGTTATAATACTATATAACATACAGGAGAGAAGATGAGCAAAGTTACTTTTATAGGTTTGATTTTAGTGTTTATTTTTTTAAGTTTTATGGCTTTCAATAGTGCTATGCCAGAGAGAAAAAATAGAGAAGTTATGAACTTGATAGCTCCATATATGCCTTATAAATTGGAAAAAAGATTAGCGGGACTTACTATAGTAGATAAAAGGACGGGTACAAAAGAGAAACCGTCAAATGATATGGTATATAAAAGACTAGACGAGTTAGAAAAATTATGGGGAAAAAAATATTTGAGTATTGAGGGTTTAAAACTTTCAATTAAAAACGATAAAAATGTAACTATAAAAACTTTTGAGTTAAAAAACAAAAAACAAGTAAATTTTATACATCATTTCTTTAAAATATGAGCAAGTGTCGATTTTATATCACTAGCCTTAGGCACTTTTTTCTCGAAAAGTCCTACTTTTCGCAAGTTTTAGGGGGTGCAGGGACTTTAGTCCCTGCCACTATAATGAGCTTTGCTTATTATAGTGCGTAAGGTCGCTTATATCAACACTCGCTCCTCTTTCTAGTTTTCTCTCTCTAATCTCTTCTTCTCTTGAAAGTATATCCAAAACATTGGAAGTACTATAACTGTATGAAGAAAAATAGTCAGAGTCAAGGGACCTTGATTTAAGAATCCAAAAAAACTACTATTCATATCTGTAAAAGCTTCTATCATTTTTTACTCCTTTTATTTTACATTTTGGGGATTTTTACTTATAGTAAGTAAATCTTTTACTAAATAGAAAAATCCTACAGTTGTTACAACACCCATGATGAGTCTCCAATCCATAGCCTGAGACATCCATAGTTGGTTTTGAGCTACAAAAAAGGCATCCCATGTTCCACCAAGCTGTGCTCTAGCTATGAGAACCTGCTCGTATCCAGCAATAGTTAGGGCAACAGTCATTCCTAAGACACCAAAAGTTATAAGGAAAATTGCCATTTTTGAATCAAAAGTAGCTCTTAGTTTCTTAATTCCATATTTGCCCTGAATTGCCATATAGAACATGCCAATCAATATAGTTGCATAAGCACCAAAAAATGCAAGGTGTCCGTGAGCTGCTGTAAATTGTGTACCGTGCGTATAGATATTTACCTGTGGCAGAGTATGGAAAAATCCCCAAACACCAGCACCTAAAAAGTTACCAAAGCCATTTGATACGAGCCACATAAGAGCTGGAGTATTGTTTGAAGTCGCATCAACTCCCGTATGCTCTTTTAAACCCTTCTCTTTTCCCCAGTCATATAGTACATGCACAAACATACCCACTAATGGCAAAGGCTCTAGTGCGCTAAATAGTGCACCGATTTCCCACCAATACTCAGGTGTTCCTATCCAGAAATAGTGATGTCCAAGTCCAAGTATTCCAGATCCAAACAGCATAGCAACTTCTATCCAAAGCCACATTTCGACTATCTCTCTTTTTGCATCAACAACTTTTATAAGTGCATAAGCAGCAAGTGCGCCAACCATAACTTCCCAAGTAGCTTCAACCCATAGGTGAATTACCCACCACCACCAGTATTGATCCATGGAAATATTGTCAGTAAAATACATACCTGCTAGATACAGACCGGCAAGAGCAATCATATCTGAAAGGATAACTGTCATAATTCCAGTTCTTCTTCCTTTCATAGCCGTAAGAAATGTATTTGCCAAAAAGCCAAGTACTACTACAACTATACCTATGTCAGCCCATCTAGGAGCTTCTATGTATTCACGACCTTCTGTGATCAGCCATATAGTAGTTTGATTGGCAGGCCCTACTTGTATAAATATATAAACCAAAACAACAATAGTAACAGCTAAGGTAAGCACCCAAAATAGTAATTTTCCTATTCCTATTCCTACTGTTTCTATGCCTGTTTCATCAGGCAAGAGATAATATACAGATCCAATCATAGCATACACCATCCACACTACAAGAGCATTTATATGAACCATTCTTGTGATTGAAAAATCAAGTATATCATATAGAAAGGATGGGTATATAAACTGCAAGGCAGAAACTAAACCTAAAAGAAGTTGTGCTCCAAAGAGTATAACTGCAACTGTAAAGTACCAACTTCCTAATTTTTGTGATTCGTATTTGAAGTTACTTTGACTTTGCATAAACTACTCCTTCCTTAATCTTTCCAAAACCTCTTGGAAAACCATTTGTATCTATTGTAGCCATATGTTTTAAAAATGCTACAAGTCCCTTTGCCTCTTTTGGTGTAATACCTAGATTTGGCATCATTCTAGCATGTGTAGGATATTTGCCTGGATTTTGTAAAAATTCAACCATAGCCTCCTCTTTTGTGTTCTTTCCTGTCATAGATTGCAAAGGACCATTTTTGTCCCAAGCAGGATCTAACCAAGCTTTTGTAAGGTCTGGTGCGTAATATGCTCCATTTCCAAGAAGTGTATGACAATCCATACAGTTTTTGGCTTGAGAAGCAAGTTTACCAAGATGCAAGAGAGCATCAGCCTCTTTTTGGGAATAATCATCTCTACCAAAGAATTTTTCTTTGACTTTGAATAGAGAATTTCCTTTTCCGTCGTCTCCACCAATAACCGGTACTTCATG
>JALUMZ010000072.1 GCA_027055635.1 Campylobacteraceae bacterium | reverse complement strand
ATTATATACATTCATATTAACATAGTTTTGCTTTAAAAAAGATAAAAAATTTTCGGGGTTAAAAAATGACAAATATTCAGATTTTAGTAAATTCAGGAAGATTGAAAAAAGTAGAGGACATTCTGAGCAACTTCGATCTTGTTGCGGATATGTTGAAAGAGGATGTAACAAGAACGCTTGCAAAAGCTGGTATTGTGGCTACAAGCATCGATGACTACTATACCGCTGCAACAAGAATAATTAAAGAAAATTTAAGCAAAAAAAGACACCTGGGAGGGATAAAAAGGCTTTTGAGTTGTTCAGATATCGAGGCGGGGCTAAAGATATTGTTGTCGAAGCTGCGAGGCTACACGCATAATCAGATGATAAAAGACAGAAAGTACAGCGTCACCTGGTGGAAAAAAAGATGGAGAAATGAGGTAGAGACAATGGATACAATGCATGATCCACTCGAGCTTCTATTACAAGAAGAGGAGAAAAGAGAAGAGAGACAAAGAAAAAAACAGGCTAAAGAAAAAGAAATAGAAAAATATAGAGAAATGGTTGCAAACGGCGAAATAAAGGCGAGCAAAACAGGGTGCGGACACACCCAGCTTTGCTTCAGTTTTAAGTGAAAATTAAGGATATATTATGTCAAACATTGTAGCGCAAATTGAGCAAAAAGTAAAGGCAAAAGAGGCACAAAGAGCGAGGCTGAGAAAGCTTGAAGAGCTTAAATTAAGCGATTTTGTGAACGATTCAGATCTAAAATCGATAGAAAAAGAGATAGAAAACATTAAACAGAGCTTAAATTTACGAACTGAAAAAACATTGAATCAACTCAACAACATGCTTGATAGTTTCGATTTAAATCCAGAAAAAATTGAAAATACAAAATTTGAATATTTGTATCCAAATTTTGTAGTCAAGAATGAAATTACGATGTTTGCAGCACCACCGGCGTCCGGCAAGAGCCTCGTCGCGGTTGCATTGTGCAATATGTTCTTGCTGGAAAATGCGATCAAAAATGTCATATATATAGATGCAGACAATGGTTCAGCTACAATCAAGGAAAGAAATATACACAAATTAAAGCAACAATGGGGTAGAAAGTTGAGATATCTTCATGAATCTAGTGCAACTAAGGCACAGATGTTTCAGGTCATCAAACAATTATATAAGACAGATCTCACAGATGTTTTTATTGTTTTCGATTCCATTAAGAATTTCATGGTTGGTGGTGATCGAGACAAGAATAAAGACGTCAGCAAAGTGATGCAAACACTACAAAATCTCCGTGCACGAGGGGCTACGGTGCTCTTTTTGCATCATACCAACAAGCCCCAGAAAGACTTACAAGAGTTGACTTACGCGGGCTCGAGCGCCTTTGCAGAGGACACCGGCAACGCCTTTTTGTTGCAAAAAAACAACTTCAAAAATACCTTCATTTTTAAAAATCTGAAACCGAGAACTGGTGAGTTGGAAGATGTAGCTTTTAAGTATAATACAAATCACACACTCACGCAAGTTGATTTTATGGAGGCAAGTGAAACAGAGGAAATCGCTGAAATTAATGAAGAGATAATAGATTTTTTGGATAAACAGACCCAAAAACCCACATATTCGCAGATCATGCAGCACCTGCAGAAGCAAGGCTATCCCAGGAATAAGAGTAATAAAGCACTCCAAAATGGCAAAAATCGTTATTGGAAGGAAGAAAAATTATCACAAAACAACAAATCTGTTTACTCTTTAATCTCTCAGAATCCAAAAGTTAATGAAAATGTGAATTATATTGAAGTAAAGTATGTAGACCAGGAGAATAATTTGATAAAAACAGAGCATATTGCAAAAAACACCCGTACAAGTGGTACAAGTCCATTTTATGGGGTTTCCAACACTTGTACTACTCCCGCACAAGTGCATACAAGTGAGTCAAATCAAATATCTATGCCTTTAATATAGCAGGAGGAAAAAATGAAAGAGTTTATACAGGAGAAAAATCTACCATCATTTTTTGATATGTCGGTTGATTGGTTTAAGGAGAGAAAGAAAAAAGGTATATTTGTAGAAAAAATACACTATATTATCCCTCCAACCAAAAGTAAAACTAAAAAAATAGTGTTATGACATATCCCTTCTCTTTTATCTTACATGAGAGGTGAAGAAAATTTAACATTTAAAGAAGCAGATGAAGAGTTGAAAAATTTATTAAAAAGAAGATAAAATATGCCAACAGATACACAAAATCTCCTCGCTTGCCTTACCGCAAAAGGAGAAAAAGTGGAAAAAATTGAAGCTTATATCTTAAATAGAAAGGATAGAAAAGCCTGGTACCTTAGATATAAGGTGTTCTTTAAAAATGAAATTGTTAGCAAAGAAGAGAGTACAAAAGTTTTAAAAACAGAAAAAGCTCTCAAATACATGCAATCTAAATATTTACCTGCCTGGATATCAAAAAAAGAGCAAGAACTAAATGTAAAAAAACTTAAATCTACAAAATTTGAGGAATTTGCTAAAAAGTTTCTTTTAGAATACGAAAGTAAGTATGATTATCAAAATGTTGCTTACAGAACAGAAAGAATCTTAAAAAGTTTTGCAAAAAGAGATATGAGAGGTATCACAAAAGGAGAAGTAAAAGAATATATCAATTCTCTTGTAAATCTTAACTCCGTAGATGCTAAACCACTCAGCAATAATTCACGGAAAAAATATCTGCGTATTTTCACCG
Source organism: Campylobacteraceae bacterium (assembly GCA_027055635.1). GTDB lineage: Bacteria > Campylobacterota > Campylobacteria > Campylobacterales > Sulfurospirillaceae > JAADIZ01. Next base: position 941 of record JALUMZ010000072.1, on the reverse strand, counting down.
GTATTTTTGAAATTGCGTTAGATTTTAATATCATAGAAAAAAATTTCTGCTACGATATTAAATTTGCAGCTGATAAAAAGGATATCGGCAGCAATAAAATCAAACCTTTTATTAAAAATGAGGTCTTGCATTTATTGGATATCAGCAAGGATACTGATAAATATGGCGAGTATTTGCATAATTATCTAGGACTTGCCTTCAACCAAGGTATGTCACCTGCGGAGATACTTGGGCTTCAAATAGGAGATATAGATCTTACAAATAGAGTAATATTCATAAGAAGAAACATCACAAAAGGCAAAATAAAAGAAACTAAAACTGTTTACAGAGATAGGACTATACCTATCTTTAATACTTCAATTATTTATTTAAAGTCTTTAATATCTCTTGCTAAAAAAAGAAGATCCATTTGGTTATTTTCAAAACAAAATGGAGAACACCTAAATGATATAGAGGATATTAGAGGAGAAAAAGAAATAATAAAAAATGGTAAAAGAATTAAAAAAGATACAAAATGGTATCTTTTACTAAAAGATTGCAATATAGAGTATAGAGATTTAAAAAATACTCGTCATACTTTTGCAGTTTCTGCTATAGAATCAAAAGCTTTTACAATGCAGGAGATAGCAAATATCTTAGGGCATAGTTCTTTGCAAATGTTAATCAATCATTATGCCAAATGGTTAAAGGGCAAAGCAGTACAGGCAGATAGAAATATTAATCTTTTTGGTGACACTTTAGGTGACACTAATAAAAAAGATTATATGGAAGAGGTTTATAAGTTGTCTTAAAAAGCCTTAATTTAGGGGGTTATAAGTGGTAGCAGGGGGGGAACTCGAATCCCCGACCTCCGGCTTATGAGACCAGCGCTCTAACCGGCTGAGCTACCCTGCCACAAAAAAGAGTTAGAATTATATTTAATCTTAGCTTAATTTGTGCTT
>JALUMZ010000071.1 GCA_027055635.1 Campylobacteraceae bacterium | reverse complement strand
TCTTTGCATAATACTCCTTGAAGCTAGGCATTTTAGTAAAGATACTAAAGCTAATGAGAAGTATAGGGATCAGAGATAGTATGGTGTGGAAACTAAGAGATGATGCATAGTGCGCTATCTCTTTGTCTTTCATCCTTCTAAAAACTAGCAAAAGTTTTTTGAAGTCCACTATAAACCCATTTTGCCCGGATTTAAGATATTGTTTGGGTCAAATGCCTTTTTGATTGAGCGAAAAAGATTCATCTCCGCTTCACTAAATGCCAAACCCATAAAAGGTGCTTTGCTTAGCCCTATGCCATGTTCACCACTAAGAGTTCCGCCTAGTTTAATAGTTGCCTTAAAGACCTCCACTATGGCATCATGCCCCTTTTGGAGCTCTTTTTCATCGTTTCCGTCAACCATCACATTGACATGTACATTTCCATCTCCGGTATGACCAAAGCAGGGGATTTTTAGAGCAAATTTTTTGGATATCTTATCGATTTCATCAAGCATAGCCGGAAGTTTGCTTCGTGGTACAGTTATATCTTCATTTAGTTTTTTGCTTCCATACATAGTGATACTTTGACTTGCATTTCTCCTTGCAAACCATAAATCTTCTCCATCTTTAGCATCTTTTGCTATTTTAAAATCTATACAACCATTTGCTTTAAAACTCTCTTGGATGATTTGAAGTTGATTTTCTATCTCTAAGCTAAGATTTCCATCAACTGTTGTGATGAGGATAGCTCCTGCATCTGTCGGTAAACCTTTATGAAATTTTTTTTCAACTGCTCTTATGCTGAGATTGTCTAAAAACTCCATAGCGACTGGTGTGACACCGGCTGCCATCGTCTTAAAGACAGCTTCCATCGCCTTTTGTACGCTTGGAAATACACCCATAGCGCTTTTGGAGAGCTTTGGTTTTGCTAGAAGCTTAAGCGTAATCTCTGTGATAACTCCAAGTGTTCCTTCGCTTGCTATGAGTATGCCGGCTATATTGTAACCTGCTACATCTTTTATGGTTCTTTTTCCTGCTCTTATCACTTCGCCATTTGGCAAAACTGCTCTTAGAGCCATAACAAAATCTTTGGTTATACCATACTTTGCAGCTCTCATACCCCCGGCATTTTCACTGACATTTCCACCAAGCGTAGAGTAGTCTTGACTGGCAGGATCAGGAGGATAGAAGAGACCTTTGGCTTCTACTGCCTTTTGTAAATTCATATTTATAACCCCGGGCTGTACAACTGCTACTAGATTTTCCATATCAATCTCTAGGATTTTGTTCATATACTTTTCAAGCGCCAATATAATTCCGCCGTTTGCAGGAAGTGCGCCGCCGGTAAATCCGCTTCCGGCTCCTCTTGGGGTGATTATTATGTGGTTTTGATTGCAATACTCTAAAATTTTGCTTACATCTTCTTCGTCTCTTGGAAAGACCACGGCATCTGGTTCGTAGTGATTTCTAGTGGCGTCATAAGAGTATGCTATGAGGTGAGCTTTGTCATCATATACATTTTCATCGCCTACTATGCTTTTGAAGAACTCTACATGTGAAGTTTTCATTTGTGTATCAATCTTTTGTAATAATTTGAGTATGAATCCATCTTGTGTGAGCCAAAATCAAACCATGAAGTGTCTATACCTCTGATTCTCGTGTAAAATGGTAGTTGAGCTCTTCTTACTCTGCCACCTTTTAATTTTTTGACTATCTTGAAATTGTTACAGTCAACAAATTCTGCTTCGTTATTTAGGGCAAAAAAGATCAAAGAGGCCACATTTTGTTTGCACATAGCTTGAAATACTTTTCTATCTGGATTTGGTCTGGTATGTTCTGCTAGATATGTACCGGTTATATCTGGGTGTACCCATGTGATATTTTTAAAGTGTTTTGTTATCTCGTTATAGATTTTATAGTTCGGAGCTACTATCAGAGATCTATCATATAGGTAGTTTAAAATAACTTCATCACCAACCTTTGGAGCAATGCCGGGAATTGGGAGGGCACTTTGTTTGAGTGAACGGTAAGTATGAAATCTAAGGGTTGCCTTATCTCCTGATTTATTAACTACATCAACTCTTGCTATGATGCTAGATGTTTTATTGTCAAATTTATGTATAACAATTCCGCTTGAACCTATGACTATATCTTTTGAATTTTTTATTGTGGCTTGATTACCATTTATCTTTAAAATATCTGTTTTATAATCTTTAAACAGCCCACTAGCACCTAATGTACAGATCAAGATAGAAAAGATAAATATTGCTTTTCTCAATGGAACTCCTTTTGCTTTGGTTAAAATCAATTTAGATTATACTATAACCATACTTACTAATTTATAAGAAGAGATTAGTTATAATGCGATCTTACGCACTATAATGAGCAAAGCTCGTTATAGTGGCAGGGACTAAAGTCCCTACAACCCCCTAAAGCTTACGAAAAGTAAGACTTTTCGAGAAAAAAGTGCGTATGGTCAGTTATAATCATCATTTTTAAAAAGGAATTAAAAGAGGAATTTTATGAATAAGGTATTTTTTGTATTTATTTTGCTGCTTTCTTATGTGAACGGTGCTTATATGGAAGAGCTGAAATGGAAAAGCGGTGAAACTTTTTTGAATTTTTTAGTAAATAATTCACTCCCTCAAAGCATATATTATAACTTAGATGGCGGTGATAAAGAGTTGGCTACCGAGATAACATCTGGTGTAAAATTTCAGATACTAAGAGATGACAATGGAAGTATAGAGCAAGTTTTAATTCCTATAGGTGAAGAATTACAACTGCATATAAAGAAAGTAGATGGCAATTACACTCTTACTACAACACCCATAGTATATGAAGAGAAGGAGGAAAAATTAAGTATCCCTATCGTCAAATCTCCATACCAAGATATAATAGATGCTACAAAAAATTACCTTTTGGCTTATCAGTTTATCCAATCATATAAAAAGAGTGTAAATTTTAGAAGAATTAGAAAAGGTGACAGATTAGTCATATTTTATAAGCAAAAAACCAGATTGGGACATCAATTTGGTTCACCACAGATAGAAGCTTCTATGGTGGAAGTTCACGGAAAAAAACATTATGTATTTTTGTTTAATAAGGGCAGATACTACAATGAAAAAGGAAAAGAGGTAGAGGGATTTTTTCTTGCACTTCCTGTTAGATATACTCGTATCTCAGATAGATTTACATATAAAAGATGGCATCCCATACTTCATAGATATAGAGCCCATTTGGGCATAGATTATGCAGCTCCAAGAGGAACTCCGGTAAAGGCTGCAAGGGCAGGTAGAATTATATTTAGAGGTAGAAAAGGTGGATATGGCAATACAATCATCATAAAACACGAAGGTGTCTATAAAACACTTTATGCCCATCTTAAAAAATTCAGAAGAGGCATAAAACGGGGTAAATATGTAAAAAAAGGTCAAGTTATAGGATATGTCGGCACAACAGGTCTTAGCACGGGTCCTCATCTTCATTTTGGTTTGTATCGTGGCTCAAGGGCTATAAATCCTGCAAACTCTGTACATGTAACAAAGAGTATATTGAGAGGAAAATTAAGAAAAGCATTTTTAAAGACAAGTAGAAAATATAAAGAAGAGATAGATTTAGCGATCAACAGCAACATAGAACCAAAAATCGAAAAAAGTTTTAAATATGTCTATAATCTTAAGAACAATAAAAGTTTATTGGAGTAGATATGTCACTTGAAAAAGAGATTCAAAGTAGTATAGATTTTCTCAATGATTATATAGATGATAAGCTAGATATCGAGACATCCGCAACACATTTAGCAAAAAATTTAAAGCTGATCAGAAAAGAGGATGAAGATAAATTTTTAGAACTTCTCAAAAAACTTCCAAATGATATCTTTGGTGAAGTTGTGTTGGAGCTCCCGGATTATTATATAAAAGATATAGTGCAACAAGTTCCAAAAGAGCAGTTCAAAGAGGCTATCGAAGAGTTAGAGAGTGATGATGCAACTGATCTTATGCAAGATATTGAAGAGATAGATCAAGATAAAGCAAAAGAGATATTGGGAACTTTGGATGAGCAAGATCAAGAGGAGATAAAGAGGCTCAGAAAATATGCTGAAGAACAAGCTGGTGCTCATATGCAAACAGAGGTATTTAAGGCTTTTTATGATGAAAAGATTCAAGACGCTCTCTCAAGACTCAGGAGAGATAAACAAAAAGGTGAATTAGAAAACATACACCACCTTTTTATAGTAGATTCTCTTGGAAGATTGATGTTTTCTATCGGTTTGGAAGATTTGATACTTTTTGATTTTAGTAAAACTTTTGAGGAAGAGTTAAAAAATAGAGAAGATGAGTTTCAACCAAAGTATATAAAAGATGATGAAAGTATTGAAGAAGCCGTACATATTTTTGAAGACTTTGATCTCTCTGCTTTACCTGTTGTGGATTATAATAATAAACTTATAGGTAGAATTACAGCAGATGATATACATGATTTTATACAAGAGAGTGCAACTGAACAGATATATGGTCTAGCAGGTGTTGATGAGGAGGCAGAGCATGATGAGAGTATAACAGAGGCAGGAAAGTCTCGTGCATCTTGGCTCTTTGTCAATCTAATAACAGCACTTTTTGCATCTTTGGTTATTGGACTTTTTGATCATACTATAGAGTCGTTTGTGGCACTTGCAGTTTTGATGCCGATAGTAGCATCAATGGGTGGCAATGCCGGAACACAAACCTTGACTATTATGGTTCGCCAGTTGGCATTGGGAGAAGTTGATTTTAAAAATGCAAAAGATGCTATAAAGAAGGAGCTTATACTTGCATTTAGCAATGGTATTATATTTGGTGTATTGATGGGGTTGATAGCATTTTTTTGGTTTAAAGATATAAGATTGAGTTTGGTTATATCAACTTCTATGCTGATAAATCTATTTAGTGCAGGATTGACAGGCGCAACGATACCTCTTTTGTTAAAAAAACTAGGTATTGACCCGGCTGTTGGAAGTACGGTTTTGCTCACAACAGTTACAGATGTCGTTGGGTTTTTTAGTTTCTTAGGGCTTGCTACCTTGGTATTGTTATGATTGTTTCTCTCTTGAGAGCATAATTTTATGTTTGTACATATCGGCTTTTATGACGATATCTGAAAACTCAATAGGTTGCATTTTCTCATCGTAAGAGAGTCTATGTAGAGATAGAAGAGGAGAATCTTCCTTGATTTCTAGCTTCTTTGCCTCCTGTTTTGTGGCAGCTCTTGCTTCTACAGTCTCAACTGCTTTGTAAAACTCTATATCGTACTCCTCTTTTAGAAAAGTATATAGAGATTGGATTTTAAAATTTTCTTGTATGTTAGGAGCATTTTTGGCATCAAGATAATTTATCATAAGAGCAAAAGGAACACCGTCTAAAACTCTAAATCTTCTTATGCAAAGAAGAGTATCGCATCTTAAAAGATTTTTTACATAATGTTCAGTGTTGATATATTCATACTCTATGGTTTTTGTTTGTAGAGAGTGGTTTTGTTTAGAAAATCTTTGGGCAAAGGAGCCTATAGAACTTGCATCATATAGAATTTTTTTATCTTTTACAAAAGTACCTTTCCCCTGTTTTTTTATGATGACTCCCTCTCTGTCCAACTCATCCATCGCTTTTCTTACTGTGATTCTGCTTACTTTATAGATTTTGATTAGTTTACTCTCGGGCGGCAATAGGTCATTTGGTTTGTAATTAGTCTCTATATCTTTTAGTAGTTTATGTTTTAGTTGCACATACAGCGGTATTCCGTTATTTTCAAACAAAAATATACCCTCTCTTAAAGTTTATCCTTAATCATACATTATAAGAATTTAAATAGTGCTTATAATCATAAGCAAATATTACAAATTGATACATAATTCTGATAAAATATATTATAACATTATAATAATTCAGTTATCATTAATGATAAAATTTATATAATGGACTTACTGGCTAACTTTGTGCACTAAGAACTTAAATTACAATTTTAGTTGATAAAGAAGAATAAGGAAAATCATGAAAACTAATCAAAAAGTACTTTTTGTAGATGCAGGAACATCATTTTATAGAGTAAATCGTTATGAATTAGGTGAGTTTTTTGGTCCAGTTGATTTAGGACTTCACCTTGCTGGAAAATTTAATAGTTTAAACATAGGTACGGGAGTTTTGGCAGGTTCTATATTTCCAGGCTCAAATCGCTTGGTATTTACCGGATTTTCACCTGCTTGGGGAGGATTTTATATCTCTTCTATGGGTGGAGCCGGACTTGTGTTCAATAACCTTGGTATAAATATGCTCTCTATCGTCGGTAAAGCTGCGACACCTTCTATCATGTGCCTAAATAGAAAAGAGGGTGGTGAGATTCAAGTACAGATACACCCTGTGGATATAGATAAAGTTTGGAGCGAGGGGAGAGGTGGTGTTTACTCATTGATGGAGTATGCATTGGAAAACTTTGGACATAGATATAGTACAAATCCTCGTATTTTAGCAACAGGGCCAGCATCAAAATCGACCGATTTTGGCTCTATCTGTTCTGCGCCTGTAAAGAAAAATGGAGTTACTTTTGTGGATACATGGGCAGGAAGAGGTGGTTTTGGAACTAAAATGTTTCAAGAGCATGGGATCGTTGGTATCATATATGGTGGAACATTTTTAGAGGATGATTTTAGAGATAGAAAAGTAGCAGATAAGTGGTTTTATGATAAATACAAAATGAAGCTCTCTACAAAAGATATGGAAGCCACTACAAAATATCGTTTTGATGGAAATTTTGAGACAGGTGGAACATTTGGGGTTAATTATGCGAGTCTTGCCGGAAGTATGCTCTCTTTTAACTATAAAAGTATCTATATGGAAGAGGATGAGAGGCTGGATATTCACAATAAATTTGTCATAAATCACTATCTAAAGCAGTTTAACGAAGAGACGATTGCTACAAAAAGTTCAAAAAATTGTGGTGAGCCATGTTCGGCAGTCTGTAAAAAGATGAATGATAAGTATAAAAAAGATTATGAACCATATCAGACTATGGGACCACTTTCTGGCATATTTGACCAAAGAGCAGCTGAAAAGTTAAACCATAAAGCAGATATGTATGGCTTTGATGCCATCTCTGTCGGCGGTGCTCTCTCATGGCTTATGGAGTGCCTTGTAGAGGGAGATTTGACTCCTGAAGAGTTAGGGATAAAAGGGATACCAAACTTTAATCCAAAAGAGTTTGATGTGGTAGAATCCTCTATGCATAATGCCGATATAGGTGTGGCACTTCTTGATTCTATCATACATAAGAGAGGTATTTTAGATTTTAGTGACGGTGCGAGAAAATTTGCACAAGATATTTCAAGACAAAAAGGCAAGAGAATTTTAGACTCTTTTGTTTATACAGCCTATGCTAGAAAAGGGTGGATGGTACCAAACCAATACTGGACACCGGGAGTACTATCTCCTATGCCGATTATGGGTAAATACTATATGTACTATGGACCTGATTTTGTAGAACCAAGAGAGTTGGGACGCAAGGGTGCTAAAAGATTAAGCGGAGAGTTAGTACTTGACAATATCGGAATTTGTCGTTTTCATAGACAGTGGGCAGAGGAGATGATGCCAGAAGTGATGGGCTCTTTGTATGGATTAAAAGAGAAGTATCTTTTGAGTATAAGTACTACCGCAAATAGAATCGGTGGAAGAAACTCTTCTATATTTTGGGAATCAGAGAGAAATATAGATATGATATATACATTTTTACTAAGAAAACACAGCGTTGACGGGAATAATGATGCCCAACTTGTAAAATGGATAAATCTCTTCAAAAAAGATAAGAGAGAAGCTGCTATGAGCTTTTGGTATGAGATGCATAAAGGAATCCAAGAGACTCTTAGAGAGTTTTAAAAACTTAAAGGAGTGTTAGCAATAACACTCCAAATACTATCCTATAGACTCCAAAAGAGACAAAAGTAAATCTCTCTAAAAATGATAAAAAAAGTTTTATTGTGATAAAAGCCACTACAAACGATACAAAAAAACCAACCCCAAGTGTTAGAAGATTTGCATTAGAGAACTCTTTGTAGTGCTTTAACATATCATAGCCACTTACTGTTAGCATCACGGGAAATGCTAACAAAAAACTAAATTCCGCACTAATTTTTCGGTTTAATCCCACAAGTAAACCCCCGATGATAGTAGAACCTGCTCTACTAGTTCCAGGGATTAAAGCAAAAACTTGAGCGATGCCAATCCAAAGAGATTGTTTGTAAGTTACATCTTCAACATTTAGAGCTGTATGCTTTTTTTCTTTATAAAATTTTTCAACTATCAAAAAGACAACCCCGCCCACAATAAACATTATAGCTACAATTTGCACAGAAAAAAGCTCTTTAATTTGATGTCTAAAGATGAAACCAACTATCGCTAAAGGAAGATATGCAATGATAAGTTTTTTCCAAAGCTCTATCTTTTTAAGACTAAACTTTTCTCTATATATGACAACAACTGCGAGTATAGCAGCCAATTGAATGATAACTTCAAATGCTTTTATATTATCACTTTGAGGCAATCCTAAAAAACGACTAGCTACTATCATATGCCCTGTCGAAGATATAGGTAAAAACTCCGTAAACCCTTCTATGATACCAAGTATGATTGATTGAAATATATCCATTAGTTAAGTTCGCTCAACTCTTTTTCTATTTTTTCAAATCTTCTGTTTGCATCTTCTAGGGCAACTCTGTTTTGCTCAACAACCTCTTTTGGCGCATTTGCTACAAATCTTTTGTTGTTTAACATACCGTTTAGTTTATTTATCTCTTTTTCAAGTTTTATCTTTTGAACATTTAATCTCTCTTTTATAGGAGCTAAATCAACGCCACTTAGCGGTATATATACTTCCAAATTTTCACTTATATCACTAGCAGAATTTGTTAACTTTTTATCTATAAAATCTATATGCTCTACTTTTGCAAGCAGGCTGATATATTTTGTAGCATCTTTTAGTAAATTTTTGTTTTCTAGTTTTATAGAAGCTTTCTCTATCTTTTTATTTCCTAGCTCTATATTTGCTTTTGCCCTTCTTATGCTTACTATCGCCTCTATAACCAGAGCAAATATTTTCTCTATCTCTTTGTTCCTTGTTTTAACTTTAGGATATGATTTTATCATTATAGAGTCAGTTGTGCCTAGCTCTGTATTTGATAGTTCATGATATAAAAACTCAGATATAAAAGGAGCTATTGGGTGGAGTAGTTTCATCGCCTCTTTATATATACTTCCTAACTCTTTTATGCTTGATTTATCTGCCTTGCTAAGTTCGATTCCCCAATCACAAAATTCACCCCATAAAAATCTATATAGAGTTGTTGCTGCATCATTAAATCTATATGCTTCAAAATGCTCTCTAACCTCTTTTGTAGCAAGCATAAAACGACTGTACATGTAGCTTCCAAGAGGAGTTTTAATCTCGATATTTTCCAAATCATCAAAACTATTTTCATTTATGAGTAGAAATCTTGAAGCATTATAGAGTTTGTTTGTAAAGTTTCTGATCTGTTCTAGTTTTTCACTGCTTAATTTTATATCTCTACCTTGGACAGCAAGTACGGCTAGTGTAAAACGAAGCGTATCTGCACTGTACTCTTGTATGGTGTCAAGTGGATTTATGACATTTCCTTTGGATTTGCTCATCTTTGCACCATGTTCATCTTTAACTAAAGCATGAAGATATATATCTTTAAATGGCAACTCTTTAAAGGTATGTTCGCCTTGAAACATCATCCTAGCAACCCAAAAGAAGAGTATATCAAAACCTGTTATAAGGAGTGAATTTGGATAGAAATCTTTCAAATCATTTTCAAACCATTTTTCACCCTCAAATGCTCCGTTATTTCCCCAGCCTAGAGTTGAAAAAGGCCATAAACCAGAACTAAACCAAGTATCTAACACATCAGGGTCTTGGTAGATATTTTTACTTTTACACTTAGGACATTGGCTTTGTGTCTCCTCTTCGCTCGCCCACTCAAATCCGCACCCTTTACAGTAAAACACAGGTATTTGGTGTCCCCACCAAAGTTGCCTTGAGATACACCAGTCTCTCAAATCCTTCATCCATGCATTAAAAGAGTTTATCCAGTGTGCCGGATAAAACTCTGCTAGATGTTCATTTACTTTTTTTATGGCACCGTCAGCTATCTCTTTTTTGACAAACCACTGCTTTGATATGTATGGTTCTACTACATTTTTACATCTATAACAGTGTCCGACTTGATTTTCATAGTCTTCAATTTTTTCAACAAATCCTTCATCTTGAAGTTTTTGAACTATTGCATCTCTTGCTTCTAGTCTCTCAGCCCCTTTAAATTCACCACATTCATCATTTAATATACCATTTTCATCAAAAATAGTGATAAATTCCAAATCATGTCTTTTACCGACTTCATAGTCATTTATATCGTGAGCAGGAGTCACTTTTACGCAACCAGTTCCAAATTCCATATCAACATGTTCATCTGTTATGATTGGAATTTCTCTATTTATAAGAGGAAGCACCACTCTTTTACCTACTAAATCTCTGTATCTCTCATCGTCAGGATGTACCATGACGGCAGTATCACCGAAGTAAGTTTCAGGTCTAGTGGTGGCTACGACTAGGTAGTCATTAGAGTTTTGTATAGGGTATTTTAAATGATATAGTTTACCTCTGTTTTGTTCGTATTCTACTTCTATATCGCTTAGGGCTCCATCATGTGTGCACCAGTTTACCATATAATTTCCACGAACTATCAAACCCTCATTGTAGAGTTTTACGAAAGCTTTTCTCACAGAGCTTTTGAGCCCTTTATCCATGGTAAATCTCTCTCTGCTCCATGCAGGAGATATGCCCAGTTTTCTCATCTGATGTACTATCTCCCCACCACTAAACTCTTTCCACTCCCATACTTTTTTCAAAAACTCTTCTCGCCCTATCTCCTCTTTTGTGAGGCCTTTTGCCAAGAGTTGTTTCTCTACTACATTTTGAGTTGCTATCCCTGCATGGTCGGTTCCGGGTTGCCAAAGAGTTTTAAAACCGTCCATTCTTTTATATCTAGTGATGATATCTTGCAAGGTGAAAGTAAGCGCATGACCTATGTGCAAACTTCCTGTAACATTTGGAGGAGGCATCATTATGCAAAAGTTTTTATTTTTCTCTTGTATGTCTTTGTTGCCGTCTATCTCAAAATAACCTCGCTCTTCCCATATTTTATAGTAGTTATCCTCTATGTTTTTAGGATTGTAAACTGTGCTTTTTTCACTCATGATGATAGATACCTTTGTTTTTAATAGCGCGATTATACTAAAGATGTATTGAAAAGTTGATTAATTAAGTATAGTTTTCAATGATATAAGATACAATATTCACTGATTGTGTTTTGTATGGGAGGTAAAATTGAAAAGAGATATATATGCTTTACATGTAGAGATCACAGACAAAGTAAAAAAGGTACTAGAAAAGCATAAAGTAGTTTTTCCTGCGTATTATGGTAAATTATTTAATACTATTGCTCAAAAACTTGGTGTTGAATTATCTCCAAATGAACTGTTTCACCCTGAAATGCTTGATGAAAAAGTAATTCGACATATAATCTCACTAGCAGAATACTCAAATGAAGCTATAGAAGCTATGAAATCAAAAGATGAGCAAAAGCTAAATTGCATCATAGAGGAGACTCAAAAACTAAGAGAAGAGATTCAGGAGTTACAGCTTTTGGTTTATGAAGACAGCTTAACAAAGTGTTTTAATAGAAAATGGTTTGAAGATAAGTTTTTAAACGAAGAAAATACAAAATTTGATAAAGATGGTGTATTGGTATTTGTTGATCTAAATCGACTTAAGAGGATCAATGATGACTATGGGCACATAGTTGGAGATAAGGTTATAGCATATCTAGCTCAAAGATTAAAAAACCTGACATCAAATGTAGTTAGATTTGGTGGTGATGAGTTTCTCTTGGTTTGTGAAAGTAATGATATGGCTATGGCGCAAAAGAGATTGGAAGAGACTTATATGTCTTTTAAAAAAACTAAATTTAAAACTAAAAACATAGAATTTTATATAACATTTGCATACGGAATCTGTTCTTTTAAAAAGGATGATTTACTAAACGAGGTTATGGATCTAGCGGATCAGAGAATGTATAGATTTAAAAAAGGGGCTAGGAGTGTTTAGATTAGATATTTATGCTAGCTATAGGGGTTGAAAGTGAGAGGAAACAAAAAGATACTGTCTGTTATTTCTGGGATTATGTTGTCATTTTTAGTGACGATTATAGTTGTGTTGGTTATTAATTTCAGAGAATTTACTTTAAATAAAGAGTTTGATAAAGCTGAGACTATTGCGTCTTTGGTAAAAGATGGATTAACAGCACATATGGTATCAGGAACGATGATGCATAGAAAACTTTTCTTGGAAAATGCAAAAAAATCTTCAAATGCTAGAGATATATGGATATTTAGAACAAAAAAAGTAATTGATTTATTTGGAGAAGGGTTTAAAAATGAAACGCTAAGAGATGCTATAGATAAAGGAGTCATAAAAAGCGGAAAAATCCAAACAACTTTAAATGAAGATTTAATAAATCCGACTTTGCGTATTACGATACCCTATATAGCAACATCAAATTCAAATCCAGACTGTTTAAGTTGCCATTCGAATGCAAAAGAGGGTGATGTATTAGGTGGAATAAGTATGGTATTTGATATTGAAAATGCAAGAATAGGCGGTATTGTTACTATATTAAAAATTATCGGGATATCATTAATCTTTATAATGATTTTTGTACTTATAACAAATAGGTTTTTGAAGCCATATGTAGGTGCTTTGATGAGCATAAAAGAGTCACTTAAGAAAGCTAGCGAGGGTGATTATTCTTCAAGAATTAAAACGGATGGCAATGATGAATCAACAGAGGCTTTTAGGTGGTTAAATACACTATTTGAAAAATTAGAAGATACGATCAATTCAATAGAGAAAAATATCTCACTTTTTGTTTCAGATAGAAGACAAAAGTTCAATGACCCTCTTGAAAAAGCAAAATTTGTCATAGAAGATATCGCAACTTTATATAAATTCAAAAGAACTATAGAGCAAGATATCTCAAAAGATGTTATATATCAAAGGTTAGTTAGAATATTCAAAGATGAGTTGCATGTTGCAGATCTTTCACTCTATGAAGTTGATATAAAAAAAGATATAAGGGTGCTGATATATGATGACACGCCGGAAAAATTTTGTGAAAAAGCAGATACGCTAACAAGTATCAGATGTAGAGCATATAGAACAAATTCGATAATATCAAGTGATGATTTTGAAAATGTTTGTCAAATTTGCAAGACAAATAAAGAGTATCTATGCATAAACTATCAATTAGATGAAAAT
>JALUMZ010000070.1 GCA_027055635.1 Campylobacteraceae bacterium | reverse complement strand
TGGAGGTTCCTTTTAAAGTAATGCAAACGGCCTACGAGTCGGTAAACGTAATGCGGGCCATGGCTGAAAATGGTAACCCAAACTCAGTTTCTGATGCAGGCGTTGGCGCTTTGTGCGCACTTACAGCGGTGGAAGGTGCTTACCTGAACGTTAAAATAAATGCTGCCGGAATTGAAGATAAAGCATTCACATCGCAGCTGATTAAAAAGGCTGAGCATGTGCTCGCACAAACCCGTCAGTGCCGCGATGCCATTATGGAAGTTGTTGAACAAAAAATCAGCGAGCTGTAATAAGGTGCTGATTTGTTTAATTATTGAAACAGTAAAATTATGGATCAGTTTACACTGATATTGCTCTATTTTACCTCCTTTTTCACACTGATGAATCCGTTGGGTATCATGCCGGTATATCTTACCATGACCTCTTCGCTTACAAAAAAGGAACGGGCACGGACTGCTATAAAAGCAACCATTACGGCTACAGCTACTTTAATTCTCTTTGCTTTTGCTTTATCACTTTATTTATACTATTTATATAAATTCCACTGCCAACCATCCAATTCCACCCATCTATATGCTCGGCATACCCTAGTTTTTCAACAACCTTGCCGGTACTTGGTTGGTGCCATAAATATTTTACAAATTTATTTCTCTCTCTTTTAGATGCTTTTATTAGCTCTGCAATTACCAATTTTCCATTTGCATCTTTTAGATTTATTAAATTTTTTCCCTCAAGCTGCGGTTTTATTGGATGCATTATACATGTTCCATCATCGGCATATATAAATATATAACCATCTTCACCAAATCTTATTTTTCTATTTCTATTTAATATCTCATGTTGCACAATTTTAGTATCTATTTTATCCCTTTTCTCTTCTAAATTCTTTCTATATCGTATAATTTTAACTGTACGATGAACTTCATCTTTTAATATCTTTTTTTGAGACTGTATATAGTTTTCTTTTAGATGGCTTAGTTCATGCTTGGACTCTATGTAAGTGTCAGTAAGCCACAAAGCAACAATTGCTAAAGTAGATACAAGAGCAGTAAAAAATAAAATTAAAAAGTTGTTAGCAGATAATCTTTTAAAAAATGGCATTTGTATCCTTTACTTTAATTTCTCTTGTTGGCTTATCTAAAAATATCCCTGAAAAACAAATACTTGAAACTACTTCAAACCAATAAGCACATCTTCCATGATTTTTGTTATATCGCCATCTAAGATATTGTTTACTTGCGAGTATGCCTCGCCGCTTCTGTTGTCTTTTACCTGCTGATATGGAGCTAAAACATAACTTCGTATCTGATGTCCCCATCCTATATCACTCTTCTCTACCCCATCTTTTGCGATTTGTTGCTTCTCTAACTCTAACTCATACAGTCTTGATTTTAACATTTTTAGGGCATTTGCCTTATTTTTGTGCTGACTTCTGTCATTTTGACACTGCACAACTATACCTGTGTCTATATGTGTGATTCTGATAGCCGAGTCAGTCTTATTGACATGCTGACCACCTGCTCCACTGGCTCTGTATGTGTCTATCCTTATATCCTTATCTTCTACAACTATATCTATATCATCATCGACTTCAGGGCTAACCATCACAGAACTAAAAGATGTATGTCGCTTTGCATTTGAATCAAAAGGTGAAATTCTCACAAGCCTGTGTACCCCGTTTTCAACCTTTAGATACCCATAGGCATTTTCACCTTTTACTATAAAACTGACATCTTTGATCCCTGCTTCATCGCCGTCTTGATAGTCTAAAATCTCTACTTTGAAGTTATTTCTCTCGCACCATCTCAAATACATACGATATAACATATTTGCCCAATCTTGAGATTCAGTTCCTCCCGCTCCGGGATGTATGGTAACTATCGCATTGTTAGCATCATCATCACCGCTTAACATCATCGCTATCTCTAGTTTTGTTATAAGGTTTTCTAAATTTTGAGCTTCATCAAAAAGCTCTTTTATGCTATCTTCATCGCCCTCTTCTTTTGCCATTTCATAATAATCAACACTATCTTCTACTGCTTTTTTAGCATCTAAATATTTCTTTAGAGTCGAGTTTATTTTCGTCTTCTCTTTTTGGATAATCCCCGCTTTCTTAGCATCTTCCCAAAATGATGGATTTTGCTCCATATCTTCTATCTCTTTTAATCTACTCTGTATTTTTTGTGGATCTATTATTTGAGCTATATTTTCTATCTTTGTTTTTAACTTTTTTAAAAGTTCTGTATATTCATAACTATCCAATTCTTTTTCCTTTTTGATATAATACCACTTCTATTTTACAATAAAGTGGCTAAAATGAAAATATTTGATAATATTCAAGATTTTATAGAGTACGAAAAAGGCTTGAAAGGCTCAATCGGTTTTGTTCCGACTATGGGTGCTTTACACAATGGTCATCTCTCTTTGATCCAAAATTCAATCAACGATAATGATATAACCATAGTTTCAATATTCATAAATCCTACACAATTTTTAGAGGGCGAAGATTTGGATAAGTACCCAAAGAGACTAGAAGCAGATAAAAAAATTTGCTCACTAGCAGGGGTTGATGCCCTGTTTATACCAAATACAGATGAAATTTACAGTAAAATAGAACCGACCATTTTAGCCCCTAGTCAAAAAGCTTACATACTAGAAGGATATAAGCGACCGGGTCATTTTGACGGAGTACTAAGAGTTGTCTTAAAACTTCTAAACATAGTAAGCCCAACAAGGGCATATTTTGGTAAAAAAGATGCCCAACAACTATATCTTATAAAAAATATGGTCTCATCTCTTTTTCTACATGTAGAGATAGTAGCTTGTGAAATAGTTAGAGAAAATGATGGTCTAGCACTCTCTAGCAGAAATATTTATCTAAACCAAGATGAGAGACAAAGAGCACTAAAAATCTCAAAATCACTAAAAATAGCCTCAAAAGCCATGATGAAAAATGAGTTTAACTCTCAAAATTTGAAGAGACTGATGAAAGAGAGTATTGATGATTTAGAAATAGAGTATATAGAAGTAGTAGATAGAAATTTTGACAAGATTGATAATATTGAACTAAACAACTCCATCATACTAGTAGCAGCAAAAGTAGGAAGCACAAGACTAATAGACAATATATGGGTTTAAGGCATTAGACTTCTTGCATAACTACCTTATTTCTACCACTTTGTTTTGCCTTGTATAGTTTGTCATCTACTTTTTTCAATAAATCATCTATGCTATCTTTTCCATTAAATTCATGCGCGCCTAAGCTGATAGTCATCTTTATATCACCATTAAATTTATAGTTTTGTGTATCTTCTCGCAATCTTTGTGCTAAATTATAAGCAGTCTTTAGATCAGTTTGGGTACACAATATCAAGAACTCTTCTCCTCCCCACCTGCTGACAATATCTGTGGAGCGGACAGTTTGCTTTGCTAGTTTTGAGAGTTCTTGTAATACTATATCTCCGACTTGATGACCATATGTATCGTTTATCTTTTTAAACCAATCTATATCAAACATTATAAGTGCAAAAGGACTTGCATACCTAAGTGATCTCTGATACTCTTTTTCTATCTCTATATTTATTTTTCTACGATTAAACAACCCTGTTAATGCGTCGGTATCGGAGAGTTTTTTTAGCTCTTTGTTCATATTTCTCAACTCTATATTTTTCTTATAAAGTTCACTTCTGGCTAATTGTTCTATATCTGCAGCAATAAAACCTATCTCATCTTGTTTATATATGTCCGGGAGATTATCATCAAAATTATCTGCAACAATTGAGTGGACTCTTTTTTTTAACTCTACTAGCGGAAATATAAACTGTTTCCTCAAAGAGGCACTAATAATCCATCCAAAAAGAGCTATTATAATAACCAATATCAAAACTATAGTTGCAATTTGCAGTACAATAGGTCTTACAACCTCATTTTTATCGATAACTGTCAAAACAACCCATTTTAAAGAATCCATACAGTTATAGTATATAAACTTTTTACTATAATCAAGATTGCAATCAAACTCACCAGAATCTTTATTAAAATATATACGAAAACCAACAATATCAAAGATATTTTTATATAAAAAAGATTTATCCTGCGATATGATTATTTTACCCTCAAGCGTAGTAACAAAACTATGAGATTTTTTATAGATACTGTTTTTTTCTTCAAGCAAATTTGCTATTTTTTGTAAAGATGTATCGATAGATATTGCGCCACTTATTCGATTTTTATCATCAAACAAAACTTTACTAACTGAGATCAACAACTCTTTTGATTTGATCTCTCTATATGGCACACCTCTAGTAATATATGGTCTTGCCTTTATCGCCTCTTCATACCAAGGTCTGATTGTCGAGTTAAAATCTTTCGGGGGAGTGTAGTTATTGATAACTAAAGAGCCGTCTTGATATCCAGAGTATATATAATTTATATCGCTATCTGCATTTTGTATTGATTTATATATATTTAATACTCTGCTTAAACTCTCTTTATCAAGGCTTGGTAGATTTCTAACTTCTCTAAGATTACTCAAAAACTCTACATCAGAGTAAATCTTTTTGAAATAACCCTCTATAAAGTATTTAATGGAGATATTTTTCTCTTTAATGATTTCATTGCTATTTGATATACTCGAATAGTAGAGAATTGTAGAGAGCGGGAGTATGGTGAGCACAAGAACTGCAAAAAAAACAACAAAAAGAGTCCTGAAAAGTTTCTTTCTGATTGTTACTTTTTTTACAGCACTCATAGAAAACCTCCAAATAGAGTACAATATCCACTATATAACAATTGGACTTAAAAGTACCTGACCAGAAGTAACACCAATTAATATCAAAAAAACAACGGTGCGAGTACAAGGCAGGTTTGTGCAGGACTAGCTAAAGCTAATTCAACTTTAATAGACATCAAGAAAAAGGTATAATATGCAAAAAAATAAAAAGATGGATAAAAATGGATAAAAAACTACACTTAGTAAGCCTTGGATGCAATAAAAACTTGGTTGACTCAGAAGTGATGCTAGGACGGCTTAGGGATTACAAACTGACTGATAATGCAAGTGAAGCGGATGTGCTGATAGTCAATACTTGTGGTTTTATCGGTGCTGCCAAAGAGGAGAGTTTGGATACTATATTTGCTCTACATGAACAAAGAAAAAAGGACTCCTTGCTTGTTGTCAGCGGTTGCTTGACTCAAAGATACAAAGAGGAGCTAAAAAAAGAGCTCAAAGAGGTGGATCTCTTCACAGGCGTTGGTGATTACGATAAAATAGATGAGATTATCAACAAAAAGATAGATACTTTTTCAAATTCTACCTATCTCATAGGTGATGAACAAAGAGTAGTAACGGGCTCAAAATACCATACATACATAAAGTTAAGCGAGGGGTGCAACCAAACATGTAGTTTCTGTGCGATACCCGGTTTTAAGGGAAAATTACACTCAAGAAGCCTTATATCTATAGAGAAAGAACTTAAAAGGCTTATAAAGCAAGGCTTTTATGATTTTAGTTTTATATCTCAAGATAGTAGTTCTTATCTAAGAGATTTGGATATAAAAGATGGTCTTATAGATTTAATCGATATGGTTGAGGGTATAGAGGGAGTGAAGAGTGCTAGAATTTTATATCTATACCCGACAACCCTCTCAAACAAGTTGATACAGAAGATAATAGACTCAAAAACTTTTCACAACTACTTCGATATGCCTATTCAACATATAAGCGATACCATGTTGAAAAGGATGAAAAGAGGAGCAGGAAAGAGAAGAATTATAGAGCAGTTAGAGATGATGAGAAGCGCAAAAGATAGTTTTTTGAGGACAGGTTTTATAGTTGGTCATCCACAAGAGAGCCAAGAGGAGTTTGAAGAGCTGTGTAATTTTGTGCAGGAGTTTGATTTTGACAGGATCAGTATATTTGCTTATTCTGATGAAGAAGATACTGTTGCGTTTGATATGAAAGACAAGATAGACGAAGAGACTATCAACAAAAGAGTGGAGATTTTAAATAAAATCGTTGAAGAAAAGATACAAAAAAGCCTTCAAAAAGAGGTAGGGCATGAGATAACTCTTGTAGCAGAGGGAAGTAGTAGCGAACATGAACTATTTATCGGGGCAAAAAAACTCTCATGGGATAGAGAGATAGACGGGGAGATACTCATAAATGAGTCGCTTATAGGTGAACTTGAGATAGGCAAATGTTACAGAGCAAAAATAACACAATTAGCAGGAGATAAACTACTTGCAACAGTTAGTGCAACTGCATAAAACAACCATAGATCTGCTAAAAAAGGGCAAAAACCTCCTCGCCTTTTCAGCTGGAGTTGACTCTAGTGCTCTGTTTTTTATACTTAAAAGTTATGGTATTGAGTTTGATTTGGCTATGGTTGATTACAACACAAGAGAGCAGAGCAAACAAGAGATAATATATGCAAAAGAGTTATCAGAAAAATATAATAAAAGGCTTTTTTTGCACTCTTGCAAGCTTGGCAATAGTAACTTTGAACACAGTGCAAGAATTGAGAGATACAACTTTTTTGAAGAGATAATATATAAAAACTCTTATGACAATCTCATCACTGCACATCAGCTAAATGACAAAATGGAGTGGTTTTTGATGCAACTAGGAAGAGGAAGTGGTCTTGTGGAACTACTGGGTATGCAAGAGATTGTATTGAATAAAAAATACACAAAAATAAAACCACTTCTACATGTAAGTAAAGAGGAGTTGATAGATTTTTTAAACACAAACCAAATAAAATATTTTTTTGACAAAAGCAATGAGTCACAAAAATATTTCAGAAACCAAATAAGAAGCAAATATGCAGACTCTTTTGTAAAAAACTTCAAAAACGGCTTGAAAAACAGTTTTGATTACCTTCAAAAAGATAAAGAGCTGCTTTTGCCAAAAAATCAAAAGAGGGTTAAAGATCTTTTTATCCTAAAAAGAGACGATGAAGAACTGATAAATATAAGACAAATAGATAAAGTCGTTAAGGAGTTAGGAATCTCAATGAGCAAGTCTCAAAGAGATGAGGTCATGAGGACAAAAAACTGTGTAATTTCAGACAAAATAGCCATATCTTTTACTATAAATCATATATATATCTCCCCTTATTGCAAAACTTCAATGCCAAAGAAATTTAAAGAGTTATGCAGGATACATAAATTACCCTCCAAAATAAGACCCTATATATATAAGAATTCTATTGCTTTTTCACGGCTGCCAAACCATAAACTTTTATCTTAAATGTAGAATATATCAAATCCCCATTTGATTTCAGGTCTATTGGAAAGTCTGCTTGGATTAGATTTTGATAGTGGTTGAGAGCATTTAAGAATTTATAAAACTTTACAGGTGTTTTTAGGGATGATGTGACATTTAATTCATAGACTCTAAACTCTTTTGTATGCTCACTCTGTTTCACCTCTTTTAGAGACACTTTGCTAAAAAATTGATTTGCAAATGTCGTAAACTCTTCTTGGTTAAACTTATGCCCAAATGAATCAAAAATCTTTTTATTATCCAATGATAATTTCTTTAGCTCTTTATCTCTTTGGTCCAATACACCCTGAACCCTGATTTTGTGAACCAAAGCTTGATCATAATTAGCCCTTGCTGTTCTATACTTTTTTATATTTGGCAGAATAAGCACAGAGATAAGAGTTATCGTAATAATAATAAATACAAATAAAAAAATCAACAATTTTATATAATTTATCTTTTCTAAACTTCTATCTATGTTACTCACTAAACCCATCCGTTGTTGTTATTTGGTTTGTACTTACAAAATTATACCATCCCTTTTTTGTTAAGTAAAACATGGTATTACTAGTACTAAATATTGATTTTAAAGGCGCAGACAAGAGAAAATTAAAAGTATCTTTTGTAGGAGTTCTACCATACATAATCAAAGAATCTTTTTTAATAATTACTCTATTGAGTGTTATCTTATCAGGCACCAAATCAAATAAATTCTTCATGCTATCTTTTAGTAGTATATTTCTTGCATAAACCTCTTCGCCTAGTGATTTTTGACGAAGCAAATACTCTATATAAGCATCTTTTTTATCTATTTTTTGCTCTAGGGCAATTCTCTCATTTGTAATAATTTTTCTATTTTTATTATAATAATTTATTTTAAACAATAAAAACACTCCAAACGAAACTAGTAAGAAAGAGATAAAAAATATAAATGATATCCATATCTTGGAAAATGCCGATAGTAATGGTTTAGCTCTTGGCTTTATAAAGCTATAATTCACCATAAACCTCTCTTATACCTAGATCACAAACTACTTCACTTATATCTATCTTGTGCATTTGTAGATCCAACAGAAGATCATTTTCTATGCTGTCCATCATCTCTTGACTCATATCATACGCATCAAATATAACTGCCTGTTCTATAAAATCACTCTCGTAAAGATCGTTTTTATAATACTCTTTTAAAGCTTTATTTAAAAATTTATATATCTCTAAATCTCTTCCGTAAAGTTCTATATCTTCTATGCTCACATCTTCCATCTGAGAATCAGACAAAATATCATCACCATTCTCTTTTATATCTGAAAACTCTTCATCTTGAGTATCCATATCAAAGCTGTCAAGCTCACTCAAATCTTCCAAATTAGAGAGCTCTTCTTCATCTTCTTCATTTTTTTCATCATCTAATGATGCCAAACCCTCTACTCTGCTCTCTTCTTCTTCATTTTCCCAATCATCAATATCTACGCTACCAAGCACATCATCTTTGCTGATCTTATAAAAAGCCCCGAAATATAGTGTATCTCCTTTAAATACACTTATCGTAACAGACTCTTCTTGATTTAAGATATAGAGTGTAGGTTGAGTTTTTAGCTTGTATCCCAACAGAAGATTATAGAGTACTGCAAATGGTGAATATAAAAGATCAATTCCCACTTTGGCATATATTTTCTGTATCCAATTCAAATCTATAAAAGAGATATAGGCTGACCATGTTTTAAATTTTACCGTTCTTACACTTTTAAGCTCAACACTTGCCTTTTCAAAATCTTCCTTTCCAACTCCTCTTATGGCTCCTTGCCCCATAGAATTTAACAAAAGAATGATATATGTATAGCTATACTTTTCTTGCATAGAGATAAGATACTCTTCCATCTCTTTGTCAAGTTTTTCATCCTTGGATTTAATCTCAAAATTTTTGATAAATTTATCTTGTAATTTTCCTTTTTTAACAACTTTGCAGAGTAATTTATATGAATCTTCTTCTTCAATAATTGATATAAAAAGATTTGTAAAATATTTTTGCAATTTCATCTTTACTCCACTAACTAAACAGATAACTCTTTCTTGTATCCATATTTTAGGCAATATTTGCTTAAGGACACCTCTAACAACCCTATATACTGATAGCTTTATGAGGTTTTTTGTAAGCAAGGCAGACTTTTGCAGGACTAGCCCTAGCTAATTCAAGAAAGTCTAACGAAGCATACAAGAAATCTCATAAAGCCCAAAGGGAAGCCTATTATAGGGTTATTAGAGATGCCCTTGAGGACACCTCTAATGCTAAGCAAAAGCGGTACCAAACTAAGGGTGCCTCTAAAATAACTCCTCATATAGTTGCTTAAATTTATCATTCATTTTTTTTGCATCGCTAATCAGCTCTTTGTCTGTAAGTTTTGTAGGGACAAGTTTTTTATAATTTCCCATCATAATCTCACACATCAACTTTATACGCACTTTATCTGCGTCGCTATACTCTTTTTTTGAACTAATTTTATCTATCTTGTCAAAATATTTATTTCCTGTTTTGATATAATCCACATACTCCATAGCAGTTTTACTCTGGCTCAAAACAGTAAATGCCATTTTGTTATATGAATCTTTATCATAGGCTTTTTTTGCAAAATCATAAGCCTTTTCATAATTGCCTATAAAGTAGTAAAATCTAGCTTCAAAAGAGTCTTGATATGATGAGTTGGTGATAAAATAAAAGCCAACTAACAGTAGAAAAATGATAGCTGAAATTACTAATACAACTTTAGACAGCATTTTGCATCAACCTCTCTTTTATAAACTCTTTAGACTCTTTTAGCGATAAATCATCTAAAAAAAATGGCTCTTGAACATAAAAATCAAGAGTACAAAATGGTTTGGGAATGATAAATTTATCCCAGCTATTAAACTGCCAATAAGATGTTGGCTTGCAATTACATACAACTATCGGAACATTTTTCCTTTTTGAAATCAGCACAATCCCATCAGCCACACTATGCCTAGGTCCTTTTGGACCATCGGGAGTTATAGCTAAATCCCTCCCCAAATCAAGACTTTTGAAAGAATCTTTTATAACCCTCACTCCCCCTCTAGTAGAACTTCCTCTGATAGTTCCTCCTCCAAAAAGTGAAATAACTCTAGCTATTATCTCTCCGTCATTATGCCCACTTATAACAGAATCAACTTTTGCAATTTTTCCATAAGACATATATCCTAGCAAAACAGCTAGAAGCTCTCCATGCCAAAAAGCCATAATCACAGGATTTTGCATATCTGTTACTTTACCATGAAATCTCTTCTTGCATGTAAAATATAGTAACTTTGCTGCAATATAGATAACTTTTGGTGCTATCTTTAATAAAACAGCCTTTTTAAAATCCTTAGATAACAACTTCGCCATATAGTGACAATCGTTTTGGATTTGTAATTTTTACTTTTTTTATCTCTCCTAGCCACTCATCTTTGCCTTCAACCTGTACAAGAGCATTATTATCGCTTCTGCCTGCTAACATTCCATTATCTCTTTTCTCTTCAAAATATACTTCATATACTCTGTTTAAATGTTTTTGGGAAATTTCATCCAATATGCTCTGTTGTAACTCTTGGAGTTGTTGTAGTCTAGCTGAAGCAACTTTTGGATCTACTTGATTTGTAAATTCTGCTGCCCTAGTCAGCGGTCTTGGTGAGTATTTAAAAGAAAAGATTTGTTCAAACCTAACTTGCCTTACTACATCAAGAGTATCTTTAAAGTCCTCTTCGCTCTCTCCTGGAAAACCGACTATTATATCTGTACTTATAGAGACTTCCGGTATCATCTCTCTTAGCTTTAGCGCTCTATTTAAGAACCACTCTTTACTATAACCTCTCTTCATCTGCTCTAAAACTCTTGTGGAGCCGCTTTGCAATGGCATATGCATAGATTTACATACCTTTGGATTGGATGCAAACATACTTAGAAATTTATCATCCATATGCAGAGGATGCGGAGAGGTAAAACGGATTCTTTGTACTTCATCGATTTGGCTTATCATCTCTAACAGGTCACTAAAATCCATCTTTTTATGGCTTTTATCACTAAATCTTCTGCCATAATTATTAACATTTTGTCCTAATAAAAAAATCTCTTTAGCTCCATTTTTGGTTGCAATTTCTGCTTCTTTAGCTATCAAATCAGCCGGAATAGAGATCTCCTCTCCTCTTGTATTTGGAACGATACAGTATGTACATTTTTTATCGCACCCTATGGAGATATTAACAAATGCCTTGTAGCTTGAACTCCTAAATTCGCCAAAAGCATAACTACTCTCATCATAATCAATATCCACACTTAAAAATTTATCTTCTTTTATAGCTTGTGAAATTTTAGATACATTTCTAGCTCCCAATACAAAATTTACCTCGGGAGCCCTTTTAAATATCTCTTCTCCTAGATGGCTTGCACTGCACCCACAAACTCCAATTTTTGCTCCGGGTTTCTTCTTTTTATTGAAAACTCCTATCTCTGAAAACAGCTTACTTACAGGCTTTTCTCGCACACTGCAAGTATTGATAAGGATAAGATCTGCATTAGAGGCATCATTGCTAAGAGTATAATTTTCCTTCTCTTTCAACTCCGCTATAATATGTTCACTATCCCTGACATTCATAGCACAGCCTAAAGTCTCAATATATAACTTCTTTGACAAATTTAGACCTTAGAGTATGTGGATTTCATACATGTAATCATCATCTCCAAGCCCATACTTGACCTCTCTGAGATAGACACTCATATCTTTGTCTTCAAAAAATTCTACCAAAGCAACTAAATCTTTGTGAGAATTTTCTTTATCAAAGTAGAAAATCTTTTGACCATCTTTTTTAATAGTCTCTTCAATTTTTTCCAATTTTATTATTTTTGGCTTTGCACCAAGCTCTTTTCTTGCTAATTTTAGTTCCATCATTTACCTTTTTATTGCGCTAAGTTATACCATATACATTTGGCATAGAAATCCTAATATTTTATCTTTATTTGTATAAATTACTTATTAACTTGAATAAAAATAACTTTTTAGATATAATTATTTTCTTCGAGCTCGCAATTATTTTAAACTCCAAATTTTTGATGTTATAGTATGTTGCGAAAAATTTAGGGTGCACTAAATACCCAAAAAAGAGGTAAAAATTGAGTAAAATATTAGATATTATAGAATCCATAGCAAATGAAAAGGGCTTGGATATAAAAGATGTAAAAGAGACTGTAAAAACAGCTCTGATAAATACCGCAAAAAAAGTTTATGGTAGAGAGTATGAATATGGTGCTGAGATAAATCCCGAAACAAAAACCCTGAAACTATATCAAAAAGTTACGGTTTTACAAGATGGAGATGAAGAACTTAGCGAAGAGAATGAAAATTATATATCGTTAAGCGAAGCTAGAGAAGTTGACCCGGATATTGAGGTAGGTGATGAATTAACTTACGAACTTCCTCTTGACAACCTAGGAAGAACTGCTGCTGCTACACTTCAAAGAGAGTTAGAGTTTCATATACAAAGGCTACTAGAGACAAAAATTTTTGATAGATATAAAAATATGATTGGTCGTCGTGTTTTTGGATCTGTTGTTAGAGTTGACCATGAAGAAAATACCTATATAGAAGTAAATGAAGTTAGAGCAATATTGCCAAGAAGAAGCAGAATCAAAGGTGAAAAGTTCAAAGTTGGAGATGTTGTCAAAAGCGTAATAAGAAAAGTATATATCGATAGAGTTCAGGGGATAATAGTGGAACTCTCAAGGACAAGCCCCAAGTTTCTTGAAGCTCTTTTAGCTCTTGAAGTTCCTGAGATAAAAGATGAGATGATAGAGATAAATGCATCTGCAAGAATTCCGGGTGAAAGGGCAAAGATAGCTCTTACATCCTTGCATCCAAACATAGACGCAGTAGGGGCAACCGTAGGCACGAAAGGTGTTCGTATAAACTCTATAAGCCAGGAACTACACGGCGAAAATATAGACTGTATAGAGTACTCTACAATTCCGGAGATATTTATCTCAAGAGCCCTAAGTCCTGCCATCATCTCAAATGTAAAGATTGTTAGCGAAAACAAAGCAGTTGTTACTCTACTAGCTGATCAAAAATCAAAAGCTATAGGAAAAAGCGGTATCAACA
>JALUMZ010000069.1 GCA_027055635.1 Campylobacteraceae bacterium | reverse complement strand
ATCTATATCACTTCCATCACTAAAAGATACACCTATGGATACGGTAAACTTTATATCATGTTGTTCTATCTTTAGAGACAAATCAGAGATAGTTTTTCTAAGTTTTGCAAAAAAACC
Source organism: Campylobacteraceae bacterium (assembly GCA_027055635.1). GTDB lineage: Bacteria > Campylobacterota > Campylobacteria > Campylobacterales > Sulfurospirillaceae > JAADIZ01. The sequence continues at coordinate 13,357 of JALUMZ010000069.1, read as the reverse complement.
AATGGCCTGTTTTTGATTTACACCTCTTAGCGCTACACAAAATTCTTCTCCGCCAAATCTAGCTACCAAATCACCGCCTTTTGTATCTCTTCTTAAAACATTAGCTAAAGATACAATAACACTATCTCCAACATCATGTCCATAAATATCATTAATTTTTTTAAATTTATCTATATCTATCATAGCAACGGAAAATGGTAAGTTTTCACTGTAAAAATTACCTATTTCTTCAAAAAAGTATCTTCTATTATAAACTTTTGTCAAAAAATCCTTATGGGCCATATCACTCATCTTTTCCAAATGCTCTTTTGCATCTAGGGCATTATTTATACGACAAACTAACTCCTCCTTACTAAAAGGTTTGTTTATAAAATCGTTTGCTCCAATTTTTAAGAATTTTGCCGAGACTAGATGATCGCTGTTACCCGTCATAGAGATGATAACCAGCTCTTCTTTACTGAAAGTTTCTCTCACTCTTTTTGTTAACTCAACTCCATCAATAACCGGCATATTAAAATCAGTAAGTATCAACTCTATATCTCTATTTGTTTCAAGGTAACCGAGAGCCTCTTCTCCATGAGCAGCCATCAAGACTTTAAACATTTGACTCTGTAGTATCTTTTTTATCTCACCTCTAAACACCAAGGAGTCATCAACTGCCAAAACTTTTATATCCCTATTTTTTGACAATCTTTTTATAAGAGAAAAGATATAGTTAACATCATCTATATTCCCTTTATATACATAATCAACTATATTTTTTAACAACATCTCTTCTCTTAGCTCATCATCAATACTGCCTGTCAAAACGATAACCGGCAAACCACAAGAGAGGACAAAATCAACAATTTCTCCATTTGGTGCATCAGGTAGATTTAGATCACATAAAGTTATAAAAAAATCATCATTATCACTTATAATCTCTTCAGCTTCTGCATAAGTATATGCTTGAATAATATCAAAATCAAGATTTTTCTCCATCTTTTTTGCTATTATCTTTGACAAGGCCTTATTGTCTTCTATAATTAAAATTCTTTCTTTCATTTTTTCTCCCCTTTGTTAGGGGCAAAGCCCCTGACAAATTCCTCGCGACTAAAGCTTCTGCTATCGCAGAGAAATTACTATTTTTTTTACTAAAGCTATGGCTATCGCCAAGAGAATACGAAAATATATATGCTCTTATAATAACCAAATACAAAGTCTTTTTTAAATTCCTCGCTCCTTGCACTTTGGCTATCGCAGAGAAATTACTATTTTTATTTTTTTACTAAAGCTATGGCTACGCCAAAAAATTGTAGAGAATATACATATTTTTGCATGATTAATCTGACATTAAAGATTTTGCAAATTCTAGTGCTTTTTCGTGTATCTCTTCTCCACTTACCATTCTTGCCAACTCTTTTACTCTCTCATCTTTGCTTAAAAGTTTGACTCTACTTTTGTCACTATCTTTCTCTACCAAAAAGTGCATATCTGCACGAGATGATAGTTGAGGTTGATGTGATATGGCAAATATTTGATATTTTTTTGAGAGCTTCAAAAGTACATTTGCCACGCTCATGGACTCTTTTCCACTAAGATTTGAGTCAATTTCATCAAGTATCAAAACTCCGCCATCTCCTTGTAGGTACTCACTTCTTGTAGCTAGGAAAGCTAATCTTAGACGATTGTACTCTCCTGCACTTATTTTTTTTAACTCAACTTTTCCAAGATTTACCTCAATACAATCACAACCCAACTCATCTAACTCTTTAGGCACAATAGATAGTTTGACTTTAGGCATATATAGTTCATCTAGATATCCGTTTATCTTTATATTCATAGAGACAAGGTTTTCTCTTCTTAGAGTAGAGATTTTTTCGCTCAATTTTTCTACTGTCTCTTTAGCACTTATATACCTTTTTTGTAAATCCTCTTTTGCAAAAGATATATTTTCATACTCTTCTAATTCTTCTAACTTCTGTTTTTTATAAGCTAAAGTCTCTTCTATGCTCCCATATCTCTTTTTTAGCCCTGCTATCTTCTCTATACGCTCTAAGAGTGAGTCTATATCTATCTCTTCTAGCTCATCTAGCCTCTCTTGCTGAGTCTCAAACTTTGCTCGAAGTTCATTCATACACTCATCAAAAAAAGCACTCTCTTCATCCATAAGATTTAGAGTCTCTATAACATTTGACTCACTATGAAATATCTCCAAAGCACCTTGCAAGGCTATTGTTATCTTCTCTTTTTTTGATATAGTCTTTTTTTGAAGTTGCAACTCTTCATCTTCACCTATTTTTGGATCTATATCTTCTATTTTTGCTATTTCAAATCTTGCAAACTCTTTTAACTCTTCTACCTTTTTCTCTTTTTGGATAATTCTATCTAATTCTTCTTTTAATTTTATATAACCCATATAGTCTTCTTGAAACTCTTTAAGCCTCCGTATATGCCTAGGGTCTTTTAGAGATGTTATAGCATCTACTAACTCTAAGAGTCTCTCATTTTCAAATTCACCACCATCTTTTACACTTAGATAATTTATGATCTTTTTTGAAATTTCATTTATATTTTTTTTAGATACACTTTGTGAGTTTATAAAGTATCTTGTTGTTTTGGATTTTACTAATCTAAATATATCTATATCTTCGCCCTTTATGCCAAACTCTTCTAGATTTGCACTATGAGCAATATCAACTTCAGCGATACTTGCACTCGCCTCTTCATATCCAAAAAGCGAAAGCAGTGCCTGCATAAAAACAGATTTTCCCGCACCGCTAGGACCGGTAAAAGCTATCAAACCACCTTTAAATTTAAATTCACATTCACCAAATGAAAAATGCTCTTTTAGATAAAATCTCTCAATCACATATTTCCCCAGTTTAATTTTTTCTTTAAAACTTCAAAATAGTTTCTTTCTATTGAGTGGATAAGTTTTGCACTCTTATTTGCTATCTTAATCACAATTTTATCAAAATCTCTCATCTTATATCGATCTTGCCCATCTATGACTATCAATATATCATCTTTGCTTTTAAACTCTATCTCAAAATCAACTGGTAAAACTAAAGGTCTTTGAGTAAGAGAGTGTGGACATATAGGAGTAAGAATCAGTGCTTGAGTCAAAGGAAATACAACAGGACCACCGGCTGAGATATTGTAAGCTGTTGAGCCTGTCGGTGTAGAGACTATAAGTCCATCTCCTCTATATGAGTTTATCATTTGGCCATCTACAAAAGCATCAACTGTTGACATAGTTGTTATATTGTCTCTTACAAATACAGCATCATTAAAAGCTACTAGTCTTTTTTTGCCACCCTCTACATGTAGAGAAATTTCCAGAAGCATCCTCTCGTCTATTCTGTACTCACCTCTGAAAAAACCATCTATAAACTCCCCTATCTTGTCTGATTTTATATCTGTCAAAAACCCTAGCTGACCCGCATACACACCCAAGACCGGCTTATTGTAGCGAAAACTCCTGCGACACAGTGATATGAGTGTTCCATCTCCGCCAAGAGATATAAGCAGATCACTCCTTTGACACATCTCATCAAAATCAAGACCTATGCAATTTAAAGTTTCAGCACTACTGGTATCTACCAAGAGTTCTACACCATATTTTTCTAGTGATTTTTCAATAACATCATAATATTTTCTCAAAGAGCTATCATTTGGCTTACTAACCAAACCCGCACACTTAATAGAGCTGATTTTTTCATTTTTATTTGTTATTTTCATAAGTTTATTATACCCAATTTTTAATTTTTATGATTAAATTCCGGCACAATCTCTTGTAATTTTTTGATCTTATCTTCACAAACAAGAAGCTCGGATATATCTTTTTGTAGTTTCTCTATATCATAGTTTGTATCTTTCGCTATCATGATGGAACTGTATCTTGTCTCTTTTTCCTTGTCATCAATCCAAAGTTCTTCAAAAAGCTTCTCTCCCGGACGAGAACCTGTAAACTCTATCTCTATATCATCTCTACCACTTAACTCTATCATTTTTTTTGCCAAATCAACTATCTTGACAGGCTTTCCCATATCCAAAATGAATATCTCACCACCTTTTGCCATTGCTCCGGTCTGAAGCACTAACTCACAAGCCTCTGGAATTAGCATAAAATAGCGTGTCATATCTGGATGTGTAACGCTCAGGGGACCACCTGACTCTATCTGTTTTTTAAATTTAGGTATGACAGAACCGCTACTTCCAAGAACATTCCCAAATCTAACAGATGCTATCTCCGTATTACCAGATACTATGTTACCTGCATATAACTCACACACTCTTTTGGTTGCCCCCATAACATTTGTCGGTCTTACTGCTTTATCTGTAGAGATAAGTATAAGCTTTTTTGCACCATACTTTATAGCTAAATCTATACAATTTTTTGTACCCAATATATTGTTTCTTATGCCCTCTTCTATATTCTCTTCAACTAAGGGCACATGCTTGTAAGCAGCTGCATGGATGATGATATCAGGCTTACATGTAGAGATGATTTTCTCTAATGCTTGTGCATTTAGCACACTAAGCAAATATACTCTTTTGTTTTGTATATTTAACTCTTCATTTATACTGTACAGATTAAACTCGCTATGTTCTATCAATTCTAACTCTTTTACGCCATACTTCACACATTGCCTACAGATTTCACTTCCTATACTGCCTCCTGCTCCTGTAACAAGGACTTTTTTATCTTTTAAAAAACTTTCAATTAACTCTTTATCTAAATCTTGAGGATATCGAGCCAAGAGGTCCTCTACACTTATATTTTTAAGTTGATTTGAAAAAGGTCTTTCTGTCAAAATTTGATTTAGCGGTGGTAAAATCTTTATATTGTAAAAATATTTATACATTTTATTATATATAGTTTTTATTCGAGTTGGATTTGCCGACGGTATCGCTATAATCAGTAAATCAACTCTTTTTTCAAACTTTTCTATAAACTCTTCGCTTGAAACTATCTTTATGCCATCGACACTTCGCTTTTGAAGCACTTTATCATCATCAAGAAAATACCTCATCTTAAAGTATGAGTCTCTATACTCCTCCTCAAGCCTCAAGCCCGCTTTTCCCGCACCATATATAACTAGTGATTTATCTTTTTGTTTAAAACTTCTATTTTTATAAAGATAATATAGATACATAAAAAAATTTATAAAAAAGAGGTATAAAAAGAGTTCGGATAGAAAAAATGCAACAGTTATCTTAGTATAAAAAATTGGCATATAGATTAAAAATGCTGTGATATTTACAAGACTTTTTATCAAAAATGTCTTTTGTGTAGCTTTTGACCAGGATAGAGAGTAATCGTTTAAAATCAAAACTGATGATAGAACACGGATAAAAACAACTGCTATATAGGCATCAAAAACAAATGGCTTATGAAAGATAGAAAATGTCCAAAAAAAGGTAAAAAAACTAAGAAATATAATAATTAGTATATTTAAAATTCTCTTATCAAAAATGGGTACTTTCATACAAATCTCTCTCTTTTGTCAATATTCAACATAAGCATATAGAGCATGATTATAACCAAGAAGAGCATTGGTAGAGATAAATCTTGATAAATTTTTATCATATAAGCAGACATAAAAAGTATAATATTAACAAAAATTGAAGCTACAACTACTCTGCTATGTGTCCAACCGCTTTGATTTAATCTCTGATAGGCATGTTTTTTATGCGCAATGCTTAGTCTCTGTGCATTTTTAAATCTTCTAAAAAGTGTCAATGTTGCATCAAACCAAAAAAGCGAGAAGAGAATTATCCATACCCAAAAATCAGGAGGATTCTTATCTGCATAATAGATGGTAAATATGGCGATATTGTACCCTAAAAGAGTACTACCAACATCTCCCATAAAGATCTTCGCTTTTTGCCAGTTCCAAAATAAAAAACCAAAAACCGAAGCTATAAAAGCCAAAAAAAACTTATCCCCAAATAGAAAAAAACCGGCAATTCCTAAAAAAACAGATTCACTTCCTGCATAGCCATCTATGCCATCTAAAAAATTGTATAGGTTTATAAACCAAACTATCATAAACAGTGCAAAGAGGTTTGTAAAGATCTGATTTTCTATAGAAAAGACAAAAAAATCAAGCTCTCTGAATCCACCCAAAAAGCAAAGTCCTAAAAAGGCTATAAAAAATTGAAAAAAAAGCCGAATCTTTGCATTTAGGCTATATAAGTCATCCAAATAACCGACCACGGATATAATAGCACCTGCAAACAGAGCGTAAAACAGCTCTTTTTGCATATAACCTGACTCAAATAGATAAATTAGAGATACAAACCAAGTCGAAGCGATGGCTACTCCGCCCCCGTGAGGTACAGGATTTGAATGTGAGCTTCTCTTGTTTGGAATATCTAATAAAGATCTCTTTATAGCTATATTTTTCATGATATATGTCAAAAAAAATGATATCAAAAAAAGAAAAATATAGATCATATCTTTAGCTTATAAACCTTAACAGCAGGGCTTAAAATCACAGGTTCAAAAAGATTTTTATCATAATTATCAAAAACAAACAACTGTATATAGAGTGAATTTAGCATGTCTTCATCTAAAACCAAAAAAGTATTGTATGATTTCATGTATATAATAGAGATATTGGAATTTTGATTTAGACTCTTTTTTTGCTTGACAAGTTTTCCATTTTTACCATAAAATGTGATATAAAAATTCTTCACAGGAACTTTTTGGTTTCCGACTTTCAATACACCTTTTTGTATATCAAAAAACACACCATTTGCTAAATTTAAGATACCATTTTTTTCTCTGTATCTGTTTGTTTGGTAAAAAAACGGTTTCCTTATGCTTTTACCACTCATCAAATCTAAATTACTAAATCTAGCAACCGTTGGAAAGATACCTAACATACGAAATGGAAGATAAATATATACATCTCTTGTTTTTTCGGGAAGCTTTATATCTGTTTTAAGAGATGATAAAAAATCATTTACATCTTTAAAGCCATAATCAAGTGTCATATTTTCTATATAACTTCGTTTTTGCGCCGGATCGTCTTTCTTGTAATGAAAAGCTTTTTCTGTATATTGCGTATCCAACCTTGCCATTTTAGCAGCCACATTTTGTGGATTTGTAAGTATATAGCTTACTGGAAAATTGACCTCTCCCGTATGCTTACCTCCATCGACTAGAGTCTTAACATCGGCATAGTATCGGATAGGATAACCATAATCCCACCAAGAGACGACATAATCCTCTCTTGAAACTATATGCTTTAGTTTGTCTAATACTTTTACCTCATTTTTTGAAAAAACTGTTGGAACCTTATAAGATATGATATGTCTTATATTTGGGTACAAAATGGCAACTGTACAAACTGAAACAAAAATGAAACTGACATAAAAAGAGTTTTGATTTTTACCTAAAAATTTCTTCAAATAATCACTTATAAAAAATATAAGATAAGAGATGCCAAATGCTGCGATCGGTACAGCATAAATTGTAAATCTCAATCCTCCAACATAAGCCAAAAATCCAAGACCGAGCATAGGGAGTCCGAGAATCATAGAGGGGTATCTGAAGATCATCATAATATAACCCAAGCAAGATAGTAAAAATGTGATTTTATGCCCACTTATTCGATCTGCAAAAATCTCAAATGGAATTTTTCCAGCCTCTCTTACTGTCTGCATAACAGAGAAAAAGTGTAACCCGAGTCCGTCTGGGTCAATTTTTACACTATCTTTAAAAACATAACCTTTCAATTGCGCCCATATAGGATCAAAGCCTCCAAAAAATAGAAAAAGCACAAGAGAGATACCAAATAAATAGAAGACATAGGAGTCTATTTTTACTTTTTTGTATGAGCCATATACCAATACAATAATTAAAAGCTTAACTAAAATAGGCAAATTCATCATAGCAAAAAGCATCAAAATTAGTAGTTTATATATGTATGTATTTTTTCTCTCAAAAATCAACATATACAAAACTATAAGACTTAAAAAAGCAAACTCTAAAGAGTAGCTTGCCGAATACCACCACCTATATGCAACTATCTCCAAAGCAGTAAAAAGTATATAACTCTCATTGCGACTTTTGTATGCCAAGATTAGTGACCACAATATAAATGCAGGCAGAACAATATTTAACATATCTGTGTCATAATAACCTACCATCGTGCGATTATAATAACTCCAAGCAACGCAAGCTAATAGAGCTGCTACAAAACCTAACTCAACTCTTTTAAAACTATTTGCAATCAAAATCATAGGAATAACAACCAAAGAGCCTAGAAATGCCGGCATATAAAATATAATGGACTCAAAAGAGAAAGGTAAAATTTTTGCAAAAAGATAGGTGACCACAGAAGTGGCTGTATCTATAGGGGATAGAGAATTGGGAGTAAAAGTTCCGCTTAGAAGATCTCTTGCACCCTGTGCCCAAAAATAACCATCATTTGTATTTATCATAAATTGATCATTCCATATAAAATTGCTATACCCATTAAATTGATAAACCCATATGAGCCTCATAGCAATAGAAAATATATATGCTAAAAATATATATATCCAAACTTTTTTATCCAAACTTTTATTCATTCTTCCACACTCCTGCTTATAAATACTTAACTATTTTATCTAATATTTAATTTTAGCTAAATTAAGGGCAATCTTTTATAGTATGTAAATATTTATTTATTACAATTTTTTCATCAAATTTCTTGATTATTTTTTCTCTTCCTGCTGTTCCCATGGCAACTTTTGTATCTATGGATAAATTAATAAATTTTTCAATTTTTATAGCCAAATCTTTTGCATCTTTTACTCGACAAAGGTATCCATTTATCCCATCATCAACCACCTCTTTGCATCCTGCTACATTTGTAGTTATTATTGGTTTTTCCATAGCTGCCGCTTCAAGCAAACTTCTTGGTGTCCCCTCTCTGTATGACGGCAATACAACACAATCGACCTTAGATATAGCATCTCTGACATCATCTGTCGTGCCCAAATATTCAATCAAACCATCATCTACCCATGTTTGCAGTTCTCTTTTGGATATAGCAGTAGTGTTTTTAACATCAACTGAGCCTAATATCTGAAATTTTACACTTGCATATCTTTTCTTGATAATTTTAATAGCCTCAACATACTCAAATATACCCTTGTCTCCAAGTAGCCTAGAGATGAGCAGAAAAATAGTTTTATCACTTTTTCTAGCATTGATTGGTTTGAATCTATCTATATCTATTCCACTACCAGGCAACAGATCAACTTTATCTTCTTTAATCAATCCATTTGATACAAATAGATCTTTATCATCACTATTTTGAAAAAATACCTTTTTATTGAAACCTAGTGAAAATTTATATAAAAATTTAACAATTTTTGTAGTTATCGACCGCTTTATGAAAATTGTTCCAAGGCCTGTTATATTACTGATTGATTTTATACCAAAAATTCTAGCTACCATTGAGCTATAAATATTTGGTTTTATGGTAAAATTCAAAACTACCTGTGGCTTTATAGACCTAAAAAGAGTATATAAATCAAATATTGTTCTAATATCACTAATAGGATTTACCCCATTGGCATCAATATAGACACCAAAAAAATTGAACTCTTTTTTTAGTAGCTCACTGTATTTTTCATCGTAAGGAGCTATAAAAACCACCTTATATCCAGACTCTTTCAATGCTTTTGCTAGATTAAATCTAAAATTATAAGCTGCCCAAGAGTTATTTGTGATTATAGCTACTTTTTGCATTATTGATCTCTCTTCCATATCTCTAAACTATACAAAGTCCATAGTATCTTAGCTCGTTTTTCATCAGAAATATTTACTTTTTTTTCTAACAGATCTAAGATAAAAGTCCTATCTATAAAATTTTCACTATATGAATTTTTAAATAAACTATCAAATATATTTTCTTTCAAATCATTTTCTATCCACTTTTTCAATGGCACCTCAAATCCTCTTTTTGGTTGGCATATAAGCTCAAGTGGCAAATAATTTTTTGCTAGTTCTCTTAAAAGATATTTTGTAGTCATTCCTTTTATTTTCAACCTATCTGCCAGAGTTGGTGCAAACTCAAGCAGATATTTACTCAAAAATGGACTCCTTCCCTCCAAAGAGTGTGCCATAGTAGCAATATCCATCTTTTTTAACAGATCACTTTGGAGTATCAAATTAAAATCCATATAGAGCATTTTAGAAAGACTTGATATCTTTTCGTTTTCAACACCTCTTAAAAAATGATCTATCTCTTCAAACAGCACACTACCATCAAAACTATATATATCTTCAAATATATCATTCGTAGCACTATTGTAAAAACTAATCCCCCTTTTACCTGACATCGCCAAGAGTCGGTATATATAATTGTAGAGAGACTGTTTTTTGTGTGGTTTTGGCAATATTTTTCGAATATATGAAAAATAAGAAACTATACCAAGAAGACTATTTGCTATCGGTATATATCTGCGATATCCTCCAAATAGCTCATCGGCACCATCGCCATTAAGAACTACTGTTACATATTTTTTTGCTTCTTTACTCACATAATAGCTCGGGATTGCACTGCTATCCATAAAGGGTTCACCATAATTTAAAAGTATCTTTTCTACATCATTCTTTAAATCTATAGATATATCTAATTCATAATGTTGTGTATTATATTTTTTTGCGGTTAGTTTGGCAAGTTGTGATTCATCAAAAATTCCGTCGAATTTAACTGTAAATGTTTTTAAATTACTAGTATATTTACTTGCTATTGCAACAATCAAACCACTATCAATTCCTCCACTTAAAAATGCTCCAACTTCCAAATCTGATGATAACAATCTATCTTTTATACTTTTATGCAAAATATCATCAAGACTGCTCTTTGCACTCTTAAGGTCGCTTATTTTATCTTTTTTATAAAAATCTAATATATCAAAATATTTCTCTTTTTGAAGCTCTAAAGTTTTACAATCTAGCTCATAAATATATCCAGCTTCTAGTTCTGATACATCTTTATATGGTGTATTAGTTTTAAAGAAAAAACCGTTTCTCATGTATGAGTAGATTTCATCTTCATCTATTTCAAGATTATCAACTCCCACTCTTACAGCATTTAATTCACTTGCAAAAAGTACTTTTTCATTATCTTTGTACAGATACAATGGCTTTTTTCCTGCTCTATCACGAGCAAAAACAAGTCTATTCTCTTTTTTATCTAAAATAACAAAAGCAAACATACCATCAAGCATATCAAACATCTTGTTTTTATATTTTATGTACATGTAGAGCAGAGTTTGAGTATCACTATTTGTGGTAAAAGTAAAATCTTGTAGATACTTTTTTCTTAACTCTATATGATTGTAAATCTCGCCATTAAAAATGATCACAAAATCACCATAAATAAATGGCTGATGACCATTGTCAATATCTTGAATAGAGAGTCTTGTATGTATTAGATTTATGTTATTATACTTAAAACTATTTTGCCTATCGGGACCTCTATGATACAAAATTTGCTTCATAGCTTCAATATCCAACTCTCCAAAATTGATTGTTCCTGCTATTGCACACATTTAATTACTCCACCAGCTAAATATACCAATTTTTGAAAAACAGAGACCTAGTGAGATATGAACAGAAAAATTTGCAAGACCAATCATTGCTAATTCAAAAATTTTTCTATAAATTTTTCTATAATAATTTGCTTATCATAGTCATTTGCCCTTAAGATAGATTGTTGTTTATATCTATTTGCTAGCCTATTATTTACCATATTTTCCATTGCTTGAGCTAGACAAACACTATTATTTACCGGAGTCAATATACCAAACTCACACAATTCGTTCTCTTTCTCTACTCTTTTATATATGTCACTTTTTGGTGCGAGTATCTCTCTTGGACCACTTGGACAATCTGCTGATATTATAGGGAGTCCACATCTCATTGCCTCAATTATAACATTACCAAACCCCTCCCATAGACTACTTAGTACAAATACATCGGCGTGATATAAAAATTTAAATGGATTTTTTTGAAAACCTAGGAAAAATACCCTCTGATCAATATTAAGTTCTTTGGTTATTTTTTTTAATTCTTTTTCTTTTTCTCCATCACCTAATATCACTAAATTTACATCATTTTTTATTTTGCTAAAAGCATCTAATAGCACCCACTGTCCTTTTTGTTCCGTAAGACGACCGATTGTTATAAATACTTTCTTTTCAAATATATATCTGCACTCATCCTCAATTTGCTCAATTTTTAGCTTATCTATTTCACAAAAATCTACAGCATTTGGTATAAATACGCTCTTTTTTATCGGAATTTTATCTTTTAAGTTTCTAAAAATACCTTTTGAGATAAAACTATAAGTATCTGCTTGGTTTAATAATTTGTTGAAAAAATTAAAGATATATTTTCTATCTTCATACTGTTTTGTGAGATCTACTTGTATATTAACTACTCTTTTTGCTTTAAACAAATATTTTGTCAGCAAAGATAATATTTGAGCTTTTGTATTTGTAGCATATATTATATCTGGATTTATATTTTTCAATAATCTTAAGAGCTTTAGAAATAAAAATATAAAATTATATTTAGTAATTTTATCTATTAAAGCATATCTCTCAATATTCTTCTTTAAATCATAATCTAACTGATCTTCAAGCAAAACAATAGCTGGATTATATCCCTTATCATAAAGCTCTTCAACAATAATTTTTATTGCCTTTTCCGCTCCACCGCCTTTTAAGTTATCGATTAAAAATAGTATTTTTTTCATTTTATAGCATATACCAAATGTCTAGTTGTTGCTTTTCCAAGTCTTGGATTATCTAATTTGTCAACTATAGCTCTTAAAATATTATATTTATCTATATATTTACCAAAATATAGTTGTTTCAGTCTAAATTCAATAGGACCATCTAATGGTACAACCTCCAAATAAGTAAAATCTTGAAATAAAAACTGCAACCCTTCATGAGTAAACCTCCAAAAATCAGGATAATTTGCATGTGATTGATCTAACGATCCTTTTCCGTGATATTGCGTTAAAAATGGAACTGTTAGACACAGTTTTCCTCCCTGTTTTAATATATTTTTTAACTCAACAACTGCCTTAAATGGATTTTTAACATGCTCTAACACTTCCAAACAAATAACACTATCAAAATAATTATTATCAAATGTTATATTTTCTATATCTTGATGACAATCACAATTATACTTACCATATTCTTGACTAGGATTATAGCCAGCTGCAATATAATCTTTTTTAGATAAAATGGTCTCGTAAGGTTTTAGTTCTTTGGCAAATCTTTTAAAAGTACCTATATCTAATATTTTTTCACTATTTTTGATAGATTTTAACAAATAGTTTTCAAA
>JALUMZ010000068.1 GCA_027055635.1 Campylobacteraceae bacterium | reverse complement strand
TCTTGCAACCTAAAAATCAAAATCCTTTATTCAATATTAAAGTTGAATTACCGTGATTTTCATTTTATTTTTATTTATAAAAAATTGTTATAGTCAAGTTGGGTTTATTTAAAACTTTAAAATTTTTACAAAAGGATTAAAATGAAAAAATTAAGCACAAGTATTGTAGCTAGTCTCATACTAGCATCATCACTGTTTGCCGGCTCTGGGGACAAATTAAAGCAGGATATTAGCAAGGTATTTACAAATGGAAAACTAGATGCAAGTTCCATAAATATCATTGCCCAAGACAAATCACCAGACTTAAAAGGTTTGCAAATTGCAATCGGAACCATAAAAGGTAATCCAAAACCATTTCTATTGCTATACAATAAAGACACGATCATAATCGGCAATATAAGAGATAGAAAAAGTGGAAAAAATTTATTTAAACCATTTATAGAAAAAAACAGGGATAAAATTCAAAAAGCTCTAAAAAACATACAAAAACAAGAAGCAAGTAAAGAAGTACAAAGAAACAAAACTTCAATTTCATTACTAAACAATGCCTTTAAAGACTTGGTATTTAAGATAAAGGGCGGAAATCCAAAAGGCAAAACAATCTACCTAATCACAGATCCAAATTGTCCATATTGCAAAAGATATGAAAAAAATCAACTGCCAAATGTGATTAAAAATTCAAAAGAGGTGAGAGTTATACCTCTATTTTTAAATATACCGGGGCACGAGACTTCTCCTATGAGGGCAAGCTGGTTATTGGAAAATTACAAAAATGATAAAAATGCAGATATGCTTTCACTTATGCACAAAGCATCAAATGCAAAAGACAGCACATATAAAGAGGTGGATAAGAAATTTGCAAAGGAAAAAATTGCTCAAATGAAAAAATTCTTAGCAAAAGGTTTGGTTCGAGGAACACCTACAATATTTGATGAAAATGGTAACTCTGCAAGATAAAGAGAGATAAAATTACAGAGCTGGGGGCTAAATCCCTAGCTCTGCATTGATCTTCTTCTTATCAAATCCACATATCCATCTACTACCTATCAAAACAGCAGGCACTCCCTTGCATCCGTGCCTTTGGCAATCTTTTGCAGCAGCTTCATCTTTGCTTATATCTATAGCCTTAAATTTTACCCCTTTACTCTTTAGATAGGTCTTAGCAGTTGTGCACCAATGACATCCCGGAGCCGTAAATAGAACTACTCTCTTTTGTTTTTTTATTTCACTCATATTTAGTATTACCTCCTTATCATTTTTTTATAGATACCATTTTAACATAAAATGCAAGAGAAATCAGAAGTATAGAGACTCCGCCTATGAGATATATAGCTGATATTATATTTGCGGGATCAGTTATGGCAAATTTAAATACCAACATAAGGGCTTCTATGGCAAGAGCTATAACTATGGAGCCCAAAAATCTTACCATAGTTTTATGTATATCATGAGCCTCATTGGATTCGTTTCTCCCTAAGACCTCTTCTTCAAATATAGTCTTGACCAAATCAAATATAGCCAAAGAAAGAGTCAAAAGTATGGTTGATTTAAACATCATATCTATATTGTGCAATGCTTGCAATACACCATTTTTTAAAAGATTTTCCACACTATTATAAAAAAGTAAAAATGCAACAGACAAAAGAGCAATTGAAAACATAGTATATGCTGTCTTTATAAAACTCCCAAAAAAGGATTGCATACTTGTGGGTTGACTTATTTTTAGCAAATCCCCTAGATATATATCTAAGCAGGCTACAAATTTCAATTCATCATTTTCATCATATACAGGATATGCCGCAGTAACTGTTAGTTTATTTGTTAGAGATGATGGATATGGATCAGTAAGAACACACCTTTTCTCTTGAACTGCCCTATAAAAATAGGCTCTCGTACTTCTATTTTCCCCTTTGTAGCCTTCAAATTCATGCTTATTAGTTATGTTTTGAGATACCTGCACACCGTTTTGATCTAATATATACAGCGCTTCAAAATCATCTATCTCATTTACAATTTTATTTAAAGCCTTCTCTAGCTGATTTACATCTGGGTTGGGCAACCTCTCTGGAATGTTTCTGCTAAACAGGTAACAAAAATAGGCTCTTGCCCTAGCTCTTGATTCATCAAACTCTTGAAACTCTTTTATAATCATACCAAACTCCTGCGGATAAGTTAAGGGCTGCCCTTAAACCAACACTGCTTCTTTTTTTCCGGCTCTTAGCTCGCCTATCACATATCCATCGCTATTTTCCAAGATATAATCAACATTTTCACTACTTACAACCAGCACCATTCCTACTCCCATATTAAATGTTCTATACATCTCTGTCTCTTCTACATGTAGAGCCATCAAATCAAAAATCGGCAGAGTTCTAATCTTATCTTTATATACTACGGCTTGGAGATTATCAGGAAGCACTCTTGGAAGATTTTCTATAATCCCTCCACCTGTTATGTGAGCTAAAGCGTTAATTTTGTGTTTGAGTTTTTTAAATGTTTTTACATATATGCGAGTTGGCTCTAAAAGTATGTCTATCAGAGGTTTTCCATCAACCAAAGTATCAAACTTATAGTCTAACTTTTCAAAAAACAGTTTTCTAACAAGTGAGTAACCGTTTGAGTGAATACCAGAACTTGGAAGTGCTATGAGTCTGTCTCCTGCCTTTGCATGTACCAATCTATTCATCTCATCTTTTTCTGCAATTCCAACAGCAAAACCGGCTAAATCAAAATCCTTTGGTGCATACATACCTGGCATCTCAGCAGTCTCTCCACCTATCAAAGAACATTCAGATTGGCGACAACCCTCAGCTATACCGGACACAACAGCAGTTGACTCCTCTATATCTAGTTTGCTTGTTGCATAATAATCCAAAAAAAACAGAGGTGTTCCAAAGTTGCATATAAGGTCATTGACACACATAGCAACCAAATCAATACCTACCGTATCAAATTTACCAGACTCTATCGCTAATTTTAATTTTGTACCAACACCATCGGTGGCTCCTAGCATCACAGGTTTTTTATAGCCACCAGGAAGCTCATAAGCACCTGCAAATGATCCGATACCCCCCAAAACATTGGAATCAAATGTTGATTTAACTAGTGGTTTTATATTTTCAACAAACTGTGCTCCGGCATCTATATCAACTCCGGCATCTTTATAGCTAACACTTCCCATTTTATTGCCTTTTTATATTTTTATAGGATTTTAGCAAAATATATGTTAAAATTGATATAAAGGTGTAAAATGGTTGTTCTTACTGGCTCTATTGCGACAGGAAAAAGCTCTACATGTAACTTTCTTAAAAGAGAAGGATATGAGATAGTAGATGCCGATAAAATTGCAAAAGAGGTGATAAATAAAGAGGAGATAGAAGCTCTATTTGGCTCGAAATATATAAAAAATGGAGATATAGATAGAGAGGCTCTTGGAAATCTCATCTTTAAAGATGCCAAAAAGAGAGAGATATTGAACAACTATATTCATCCATTGATCAGGGAGAAGATATATAAAATTGTTGCCAAACTGGAAAGAGATTCAAGAAGATATATAGTTGATATTCCACTATATTTTGAAGGTGTCGGATATGATGCCTCAATAGTAGCACTGGTTTACTGTCCGAAAGATGAACAGATAAAAAGGCTTATGGAGAGAAATAACCTAAACGCAGATGAAGCCACTAGAAGAGTAGAGGCTCAAATAAACATAGAAGAAAAAAGG
>JALUMZ010000067.1 GCA_027055635.1 Campylobacteraceae bacterium | reverse complement strand
CCCAATCTTCCATTCTTATCACTCCTTTTTCCTTTTATTGAATTTACAATAAAAGTGTAGTTAAATTTACTACTAGGGTGGGTCAAAAGTTTTCAAAAAAGTGGGTCAATTTTTTTCAAAAACAACACACACGATATATAATTGAATTTTGAGCAAGGTTTTTATATGCTAGAGACGATACTATTAAGTAGCTTAGCCGGCACAGTGCTTCCCTCTTGGTTTTGGGGGCGCACACATTATAATAAAAAAAAGACAGAACTATTTTATAACATAAAGATTGCCCAATCTCTAGGTAACGCATCAGCACTAAGAGATCACGATACAGGTGCGCACAACTACAGAGTAGCTTATATGGCTAGCATCATAGGTGAAGAGCTGGGATTAAGAAAAAAAGCACTTCAAGCACTTATGAAAGGTGCATTTTTACATGATATAGGAAAGATAGGAATTCCCGATAAGATACTTCTAAAAGATGGGCCACTCAATGATGATGAATGGAAAACAATGAGACTTCACCCAATACTCGGGAAAGAACTCATTGAAGATATGCCATGGTTTGATGATGCCCTAGATATTGTTATACACCACCACGAAAAATATGATGGTACGGGCTATCCAGATGGGCTTAAAGCCCAAGATATACCTCTAAATGCACGCATATTTAGCATAATTGATGTCTTTGATGCCCTAATCTCAGATCGTCCATACAAATGCTCTTTTTCTTATGATAAGGCTTTAAAAATTATGAAAGATAACAGTGGGACACAATTTGATCCGAAGATATTAGAGATATTTTTTAAATTTGCACACTATTTTGCAGATATAATTAAAAACAGCTCAATGCAAGATGCAAAACAAAAACTAGAGAAAAAACGAAAAAAGATATTTGGTTTATAAAACAGCAGGGAGAATATATGATAAACAAACTCATAGATATAGTCAAAGAGGCAGGCTCACTTTTTAAAGAAGGGTACAATAGTGAAAAGCTCATAGAATTTAAAGGAGGGAAAGATCTTGTTACGCAATACGATAAAGAGATAGAAAAATTACTCATACAAAGATGCTCATCCTTTTTCAAAGATTTCAACATAATCGCTGAAGAATCACAGAACAACACAGGAGAATTCGGAAATTCTATAATAATTGACCCGATAGATGGCACTACAAACTTTGTAAATAGAGTCCCACATTGTGCAATATCCATAGGTGTATATAAGGAGAAAAAATCTTATATAGGCATAGTATATAATCCCATATTGAACGAGCTCTATAGCGCCAAAGCCGGAGAGGGAGCTTATCTAAACGGTAAGTTAATCCATGTGAGCAGTGATGAGAATTTTCAAACTTCACTCATATCCACAGGTTTTCCATACACTGGAGCAACAAACAAAAATGATCTAGATTGGGTAATCAAAAACTTGCAAAGAATACTGCCTAAGTGTCAAGATATTAGAAGATTAGGTAGCGCATCTATAGATCTATGTATGGTTGCAAATGGTGTTTATGAGGGATACTATGAGATAAACCTAAAACCGTGGGATGTAAGTGCCGGTATCCTCATATTGGAAGAAGCTGGTGGAAAAGTGACAAATAGTCATAATTTAAAATATGATATGTTTAATGATAGATGCACAGTTGCAAGCAATGGAAAAATACATGATAAATTAATATCTTATTTGGAAGATTAAATTTTGAAGTTTGGAGACTGTATATACAGTCTCCTTTTAAAAGTTATACTAATTCTAAAAATGCCATAGAAGCGGCATCGCCTCTTCTGGTTCTTGTTTTTATTATTCTTGTATATCCACCATTTCGCTCAACATATTTTGGCGCTATCTCTTCTACAAGTTTCTTAGTACACTCTTTGTCCTGCAAGGCTGCAAATACAGCTCTATGAGCATTAAAGTCACCCTTGCCCGCTCTTGTGATTAACTTCTCAATAAACCCTCTAAGCTCTTTTGCTTTAGGGAGAGTAGTCTCAATTTTTTCATATTTTATGATTGCAATTGCTAGATTCTTAAGAAGTGCACCTCTATGCGTAGAAGTACGACCTAGCTTTCTATATCCATGCTTATGTCTCATTTTTCACCCTCATTCATTTCAGATTTTAAATCTTGAATTTTTTCTTTTAAAACCTCTTTAGTTCCATCTTCAAATTCAAAGCCAACCGGAAAATCTAAATCTTCCATAACCTGCTTAATCTCCTCTAAAGATTTTTTTCCAAGATTTTTTAAATTTTTCAGTTCAGCCTCATCCATTAGTGCTAATTCACCAATATATTTTACTGAAGCTCTGTCTAAACAATTAAAGCTTCTAGCACTTAGATTTAAATCATCAATGCTCTGTAAAAGCTTTCCAAATTCTACATTTACAGCTTCACTCTCTTCTTCATTGCTCACCTCTATATCTAACAAACCGTTAAATACTGACATTTGAGAATACATTGCTTCTAAAGAGTTCTTAAAAGCTGTCAATGGAGAAATAAGTCCATCTGTTTCAACAGTAAAGACAACTTTTTCAAAATTTGGATTATCCTCTACCAATACATTTTCTATATCATAAACTGCTTTCTTAACTGGTGTAAAAAAGCCATCCAATGCAATATAATCAGCATCTAGCTCTTCTCTGATATTCTCACTAGGAACATATCCGATACCTTTTTCAATAATAACCGAAAAATTTAGCTCAGCATCTTCATTTATCGTACAAAAATAATTTTCAGGTGTTACTATTTCAACACTATCATTCTCTAAATCAATTCCTCTAATCTCTTTAGGTCCATTAAAAGAGTAGTTTAAAACTACCTTATCTTCATCACCTCTAATCTTAAAGCGAATATTTTTTAGATTTATGATAAAAAGAGCAACATCTTCCAACATTCCTCTTATACTATCAAATTCATGTGTAACACCCTCTATTCTAACAGCAATTGGTGCAAATCCAACTGTAGAACTAAAAAGCAATCTTCTAAGAGGATGGGCTAGCGTCACTCCAAATCCTGATTCGAATGGATATGCGATAACCTTAATCTTGTTCTTAGAAATATTCTCAACTTCTATCTCTGTTGGCATATATGCTGATGTATTAATACTATTCATAACAGTACCTACTTTACTTATTTAGAGTATAGCTCAACGATTAATCTCTCTTCAATCGGTATTACTACTTCTTCTCGATCTGGAACTCTTGTAAAAATTCCAAATGCTTTATTTGTGTCTATATCAACCCATGGAACAATTCCTGTCTGTGCAGTTAACTCTAACGCACGAACAATTTGTGGATTATTTTTTGACTTTTCTCTTATCTCTATCTTGTCGCCAGCTTTAACTCTATATGAAGGAATATCAACTTTTCTTCCATTTACCAACACATGTCCATGCGTTACTAATTGACGAGAAAATCTTCTTGTAGTTGCAAAACCCATACGATATGCAACATTATCAAGTCTTCTTTCTATTAGAAGTATAAGATTTGTACCTGTATTTCCTTCTGCTTTATTTGCATCTGAAAAGAGTCTTCTGAACTGTTTTTCAGAAACACCATACATAAATTTTGCTTTTTGCTTCTCTCTTAACTGCAATCCGTATTCACTAATTTTTGTTCTTCTTTGACCGTGTTGTCCAGGCGCATAAGGTCTCTTATCAAGAGCACTTTTGCCAGCAAGTCTTCTCTCGCCTTTAAGAGCCAGGCTCACACCTAATCTTCTCTCAAGCTTTTCAACTGGTCCTCTATATCTTGCCATCTTTTCTCCCA
>JALUMZ010000066.1 GCA_027055635.1 Campylobacteraceae bacterium | reverse complement strand
CCTCTTAAAAAAGAGTTATCTATGTGATCGCTTTTGAATAAAACGACTCCTTTGTGTTTTAAAATCCAAACAGTTATCGTAAAATCACCATATCTGCTACCACCTTCTGCCCTTATGAGAGTGGGATGCAAGATATCATAAGTTGCTTTTAATCGCGATATATTTAGACCTTTTAAGATAGGCATATTTTTATTTAACTTAGCCGTTTTAAAATTTACTTCATCATACAGTAGCCATGGTTTTATACTCAGACTTTTGATTTGCGCTATATCCATGCCTTTGTATGAAATCTTTAAATCCTTTGCTATAAATTTGTATTTCAAATCTTGTGTTGCCTTTGTCTCTATCTTTACATCTTTTGTCTCTAAATAACCTACAAAATTTTTCCAAACGATGGTTTTTGGAAAGAGAAGCACTATCCAAAAAAGTACCAAAACGATAAATATAGATACTTTTTTCATAATTTTACCTCTACATGTAGAGATATTTTACTACCTTTTCTTTTTATACTCATCTTTTTTATCTGCATATGCGAGTTGAGCAGGAACTTCACCACTCTTTTCATGCTTGATTGCGATATAGAGTGAAAATCAAAAATTTTCACATCTCTTTTTATACTCTCTTTTGTCGGTTTGACTATGTTTGTAACTCTTGAAAATATACTCTTATCATCTCTTTTTGAAATCCATCTATTTTTCAACAGTATCAAAGAGCTAGAGCTCTCTTTAAACTGCCTAAACTCAAGTTGTTCTTGTCTCAACTCTTTTTTGATATTTACATAATAAAATCCAAGAATTACGACAACAATGGTGGTAAAAAAGAGGAAAGAAATCTTAAAGCGACTCATAAAGCCACCTGCGCTATAAAATCTTTTCCATTTTTATCCATCTTTATAATTTTGAATTTTTTTGATATAAAATTTTTAAATGCTCTTTCTCTTTTTTTACTATTTAACCGGACAGAGAGTTTCAGGTGTGATTTTTCATACTCAAGCAAATTGAAAAACTCCCTGTTTAAAAGAGTAAAATTTCCGACATAAGAGAGTGCTTCTCTTAAACGGTTTTGCTCTTTGTCTATCTTTAAAAACTCAGCTTGCATACTCTTTATCTCAAAACTTGTCTTTGGAAGACTGTACTTCTTGATCATCTTCTCTTTTTGCTTTGCTATCATATTTCTATCTTTTTCTATCTTGAGTATGTGTATAAAAAGCACTAAACCTAAAAGAATCAACAGACTTAGTATTAGATTTGACTCTTTTTTATCTATGCCTATCTCTTTGAGATTTTTTGAGTATATGTAATTAGATGACAGCTTATCTTGAAATATCTCTTCTGTGCTGTTTTTTGGTATCTCTTCCAAAAGCCTTAGGGGCAATTGGACTATAATGCCATCAACCGCTACGATGCCATGAGTCTCATCACTCCTTAGAGATATGCTTTTATTTAAAAGTTCGCTTTGAACTGTGTAAATTTTATCTATAAGGGATGTGTCGATTCCTAAAAGCTTTAACTCTTGTAAGATATGCTTTACATCATAAGCTATAACAATAAACTCTTTTGGATTGGTTTTAAAGACTCTATAATCAAAATCTCCTTTTGGCAATATACCGTCAAATATAGATGGAGCCATCTTTTTGACTTCGTAAGAGAAGTTTGTATTTAAATTGACCTTTTTTGTCCAGTAGAACTGAGGGGATAAGACAATATCACATCTTGAGTCTATCTTTTTGTCAAAATTTTTTGTTATAAAATATATATCTTTTCTTTTACTGCTAAAAAAGCTCAAAATTACTTGCCTTGTGTGTTTTCATATCGTAGAAAAATGAAGCTCTGTCTTTAAGCTCATCTACTTGATAATATATTTTAACTAAAACATAATAATTATCTTCTTTATTGAACTCTTTTAGTCTGTATTTTGTAGCTATTTTTTTATTTTCATCACTCTTCAAATCATCACAGCCACTATAGTTTGAGCCATCAAGTCCCAAAACCCATACCATCTCTTTGCTCATCCTGTTACAATCAACCATATCTTTTTGAAGCCCTCCAAAGTAGATGAGTCTGTCCCAAGGAACTTTATATATATTTTTATCTTGCGCAACATTGGCATAGTACTTCAATAGAGTTTCAAACTGCTTTTTGCCAGATATGCTCCCGTTTGAGTATTTTGTATCTTTTAGAGAAATTTCACTCGAAATCTCCCTGGCTTTCAAGTCAGTATCTATGGTGTCTAGGATGAGAGATATAAAAAATGAGGGGTCTAGTATATTGTAAGTTTCACAGATATTTTCTATGTATTTTTTTATATTTTTATCTATCTTGTTTTTTAAAAGTATAGAGTTTATATTTACCTTATCACTCAAAGACTCCACCCTGACCTCTAACCCCAAGCCACTTTTAGAGTCATAAAAAGGCGGGCTACCTAAAAGAAATACGGAGAGATTCTCATCGCTCTTAACATCTTTGACATAGCTATCTAACAACTCTTTAACATCATGAAACAAAACTGCACTCTGATCTCTTACTCGTAGTTGATTTGCCTTATCAAACATCCTGTCCGACAAAGAGAACAGATAAGCAATCAAACCGATCAAAGCAACAACAAAACCCATAGTAACAAGAAGAACCACACCTTTTTTCATGATTATATTATATAGATATAGTGGTTAATGTGTACTGAACTTGGTAAAAAGCATTAAAACATATGAGGCTCCAATGCTTTTTATTGTTTACTGTTTTGTGAAAGTTATTTCTCTCCTAGCGGGATAACCGTCAATATTAATATTAATAGTGCTTGAAAGTTTATCGCTTGAAAACTCTATCCAATCAACTTGCATCTGTTTTCCGGAATCTGTTTCAAAGCGAATCAGTTTCTCCTCTTTAACTCTTTGCCTGAGTTCATATTTTTGCATTACCTGCTGTAACCATCGAAGGCTTCCATTGTAACCAATAGCTTGTATCACAGCATAAATAATGGTTGTTGGAATAAATACTTTTTGCTCTTTGGCAGTTTCTAATATTTTTACTATATAGGGAAGGAATGGATCAACGATATTGACAATTGGTGCTTTATTGATTGTTGGAATATATCCCACCGGCAGTTTGGAATATTTGCGTACTGTTTCACGAGATATACCGAGTCTTCTCGCCACTTCTGTCTTGTTAAGCCCTTGTTTTAAAAGTTTTTTTATCATCTGAACTTGCCTTTTATCTAACACTTGGCTCCTTTCATAATTCATAAAAAGGAGTCTATCAAAAATTAATTTGATTTCTTAAGGTTTAGGTTAAAAATACAACTCTTTCTTTGTATTTCTTAGTGCCAATTTTAGCAGTTCGTTTAGAAAAATTTTGCCCACTTTTATCATAACAGTGTCCTTGAAAAATGATTGATATATCATATTTAAGAAATATTGAAGCAAGATGACTCAAATATAATATATCAAGCTTCATCCTACCCCCCCCATTTTATAAATAACTTAATTTTATATAAAAAAAGAAACTTCTATTAAAACTTTAACAAAAAGTAATAATTTTAATCAATTAATCACATATGTTAGCCACTCATGTATCCTTAAACCTTAAGTATTTTCTGCCCTTGTTTTTTTGGATTTACACAGACAAGGATGATAAGTGCCTAATCGTGTTTAAGTGGGTTTGTACCCACCCCCATAATTTAGACCAACTTTAAGCTGATAAAATCTGTTTTTTATTATGCCTTTTTAAAAATTTTATTGGACTTAAATTATCCAATGCTTCATGTGGACGATGATAATTATAATCCAACATCCACT
>JALUMZ010000065.1 GCA_027055635.1 Campylobacteraceae bacterium | reverse complement strand
TAAGTGATTTTGAGTATGCTTTTTACAGTGCTATCGCATCAAATGATAGTGCCAAAGAAGTGATGCAAAAAGAAAAGTTGAGAGAATTGGCAGTTGTTTTGACCCAGAGAGTACGAGCCAATGCTTCGATAGACTGGACTATCAAAGAGAGTGTAAGAGCCAAACTAAAAGTGATAGTAAAACGAACCCTACGACAATTTGGCTACCCACCAGATATGCAAAAGCTAGCTACTGAGACTGTTTTGAAGCAGGCTGAGATGATAGCTGATGAGCTTATCTCATAAAAACATTGCAAATAAAAACTGTAAAAAGTTATGGTGCGACCAGCGAGATTTGAACTCGCACACCTTGCGGCACTACCCCCTCAAGATAGCGTGTCTACCAATTCCACCATGGTCGCTTTTTGTGGATACAGAGGGAAGTTTCCCTCTGTATATGTAAGTCTTATCCTAAGAAAGGGTTTGCATATAGTGCTATTAGAGCAATAACAAGTGCATAGATAACTTGTGCTTCAATCATCGCTAGAGCGATAAACATAGTTGTCATTAATTTTCCGCCAAGACCCGGATTTCTTGCAGTTCCTGCTATAGTAGCAGCAGCAGTATGTCCCATACCGATAGCTCCACCAAGAGCAGCAAGACCAAGACCTAGTCCAGCAGCAACAACAGAGTAAGCTTGGATCATACTCTCACCTTCACCGGCAAATGCAAAACCTGCAAATGCTACCAATAAAAAAACAATCTTCTTCATCCATTTTCTCCTCATTAAAGATACAATCTTTAATATTATTTTTTACAAAGTCCGTTCGGCTTGCGTATCCCTACTTATCACTTTGTTTCGCCGATATAGTATCTAACTTTTCGTTAAAAAATGATTAAGTGACTTTATACATTATAATGAGCAAAGCTCGTTATAGTGGCAGGGACTAAAGTCCCTACAACCTCCTAAAGCTTGCGAAAAGTAAGACTTTTCGAGAAACAAGTGCATAAGGCCAGTGATTAATTACTCTTTAACTAATCCTAACTCTATCTTATTTCCATTTTGTTTTAAGATTCTAACCTTTACTTTTTGGTCGATCTCCAAATAATCACTCACCTTTTCTACTCTGTGATCTGCTATCTTACTTATATGTAAAAGACCGTCAATTCCACCCGGCAACTCAACAAATGCACCAAAATCTACAATTCTTCTGACAATACCGTCAACTACTTCATCTTGCACAAATTTTGGTATCGGCTTACTGTCTCTATGTCCACCACCTCTTCTATTGTCTCTTCCGCCTCTGCTATCTCTTCCACGGGATGGTTTATTAACAATCTCTACTATATGATTTTTAGCAGCCTCAACTTTTTCTTTATTGTCTCCTGCAATCTTCACCTCACCTTTATCACGATCTAAATCAATCGAAACTTCAAATTTTTCTATTATCTCTCGTATAGTTTTTCCTGCTTGTCCTATAACATCTACTATCTTGGATGGATCTATATTGAAAAGTTCTAGTTTTGGAAGTATTTTATTGTTTACATGTATATTTTTGCTAGCATCTTCCATGATATCTAGTATATGATTTCTACCATCTTTTGCTTGATAAAGCGCTTCTTTTAAAGTATCTCTTGATATGCCACCTAATTTTATATCCATCTGAAGTGCAGTTATACCGTCTCTTGTTCCCGCTACTTTAAAATCCATATCACCATCATGATCTTCTAACCCCATGATATCAGTCAATATCGCATGTTTATCATTTTCAAATACCACACCCATGGCAATTCCTGCAACAAGCTTCTTTACCTCTACACCGGCTGCTCTAAGCGCTAGAGAACCTCCACATATAGTAGCCTGTGAAGAGGAACCGTTTGATTCTAGGATTTCAGAAACCAATCTGATAGTTTGAAGTCTATCTATATCTAAAGTAGGCTCCAAGGCACGACGAGCTAAATTGCCATGTCCTAGCTCTCTTCTGCCCGGAGCTTTTATAAAGCCTGCTTCTCCTACAGAAAAGCCCGGAAAGTTATAGTTAACCATAAAATTTTCTGTCAAGTTACCCTTGGAAGTTAGTCTCTCATACATTTGACCATCTTTATCACCGCCAAGTGTAACTATGGCTAAAGCTTGAGTTTGACCTCTAGTAAATAGGCAGGATCCATGAGCTCTAGGTAGTAGATTTGTCTCTATAGAGATAGGTCTAACCTCCTCCAAAGATCTGCCGTCAGCTCTAACTCTATCTTCTACAATCATCTTTCTGACAATTCCCCTTTTATACTCATTTATCACATTTTTGAGTACATCTTCATCCCACTCTTCTTCTTTGGCAATATCATCTTCTAGTATCTTTTTTACTATCATATTTAATTCATTTGCTCTCTCACTCTTTGCCATCTGCGATATAGCAAACTTGACATCATCTTTGTAAAATTCATCTATATATGCTGCAATATTATCATCTAGCAAATCTTGCTTATACTCTAACGCTGCATCATCTTTCTTGATCGGGATAAAAACCTCTTCATAAGCAGATGCACCATCAGATATAGCACTTTGTGCCTTATCTATAGCTTCTAGTATCTCATCTTCACTAAATTCATTTATATTTTGTTTCGGTATAAGGTTTTCGCTTAGTGTCGGATCTATCATCGGGTCGATAGCGATAGAAGGCATAACTTCTGTATCCATTGTGGCGATAGATCTCATCTCTATCATCAAAAGCTCCTCTTTTGTACCTGCTACATATAGATCCAAACTAGAATTATCTAATTGTGAATTTGATGGATTTACAGTTAACTCTCCATCAATCTTGGCTATTCTGACTCCGCAAACAGATTTATTTACAGGAATATCTGAAATAACAAGTGCTGCACTTGCTGCATTTAATGCTGCTACCTGAAGATCTACTTCAGGATCACAACTAAGAACAAAAACTGTCAACTGTGTTGGATAAGCATATCCATCAGGAAAGAGTGGTCTAAGACTTCTATCTATCACTCTTGAAGTTAATGTTTCAAAATCACTAGGTTTTGTCTCTCTCTTTATAAAACCTCCGGGAAACTTTCCAGAGGCATAAGTTTTTTCTATATACTGCACAGTCAAAGGTACAAAATTTCCATCTACTTGCACATCATCTCTCGCAACTGTTGCCAATATCACAGTATCTTTTACTTTTAACATAACTGCACCTGCTGCTTGTCTTGCAACCTTGCCTATATCATAAATCTCAACTTGGTTATTTACTTCAACTCTATATTCCATCATCACTCCTATTTTTATTAAAAGGCAAGTATCCTTTTGAATTGTTTAAAATCTCTATTATATCATCTTGTGATATTTTTTGCATATTTTCATAATAAAAATCTTCATTAACAAAATTTTTTATCTTTTTAACACAAAAAATTTCATCTGTTACAAGCTCTAGTGATTCATACACATCTTTTGCCATTATTGGCGTAGCATACATCACAGACTTTGCTCCTCTTTTTATGGCACTTTTTAGACAAGAGACCATATTGAAACCTGTCTGACTTCCAAAATCCACGAACAGAACATTTCTGTTTTTTATGGAATCTATCAACTCTCCTTTTCTATACTTATAAATTTTAGGCATAACTTTTTCTTCATAAAGTCTTCTTGCCTGCCCATACACATAATCCAAATTGATCTCAAAAGATTTAAGTAACGCTTCGTTTACTACAATCTCCTCTGTTTCACTAACTATAGCAATTTGGCAGCTAGGGTTATTTGGAGACATAATAGGCTCACTAAATAAAATATCATAATCCAAATTTAATCTCATAGATATTATATTTGCTAGTGGAGCTGCCCTCTCATTTGTTGCAACAATAAGCCACCTATCCTCCTGCATTCTTGTTTTAGGCAATATATCTATAAGTTGAACACTAGCATCTGAGTTTCCTTTAAAATATGAACTAAAATCTAAATTTTGAAACATATTCATCCTGTGGAAATTGTTTGTAAATCTCCTCTTTTGAAAAAGAGAATTTAAAATTATCCATATAGCTTTTTAGAACTCTATATGCATCATTAATTTCAACCATCTTCCCCTCATCACCGCCTTTGTCTGGATGATGTATGCTTGATAACTCTCTATATCTCTGTTTTAACTCCTTTTGACAAATCATCACTGGCAATTCCATAGTTTCAAGAGCCCTCCTGATAAGAACAAAACTATCTTTTTTCTCTATCATGGATTTGCTCCTGATAGATTTGTCTCTTTTGCAAAAGTATAATCTATACTTCCTAGAGGGTATAGATTAAACATCACATATATGCCTTTTTTATTTATGGAATTATTAGTTGAACTTGTTAACTGAGGTGTAGTGTTTTCACTATATACCAAAGAGTAATCCCAGCATTTTTTCTTCTTTTTAAAACCTATCTTCCAAGATTTAAAAAAATCATTTCTTAAATCATAATCTAGTGAAGCAAAGATATTATAATTTCTATAATATTCAGAATTCAGACTCATTGTTATAAAATTAGTATCTAATGTCGGTCTGTTTTCATATGAATGAGTGATACTTACATCGAAAAAACTGTTTTTATAATCAAGACTATTTTGAATCTTTGAAAATTTTGAAAATTCAAATGAGTAAAAAAGTGTATTTGAAAAAGTTATATCCCTGTTAAAATAGACCTTAATGCTATTTTCTAAATCACCATATTTATATCTGTAGCTACTAAAATAGTACTGTTGCTTAAGAGTATGACTAAGCCTCTTATCACCTTGTGAATTGTAAAAATATTGAGTAAGATTTAGCGATAGACTCTTCTCTTCCGTATCAACAGGAATAAAATCAGAAAAATATCCATTTCTCTTCTCTTTGCTTGGAACTACATAATCCAAATCCAAGTAAAAAGTATGAAAAAAATCATCATAAGCTTTTGAAAGTTCTGTATATAAAGAGAACTTGTGATAATTTCTATAATACTGACCATAACTAGAGAGAGTCGAGTCATTTGAATAGTCAATATAAGTAAGATATATATTTTCGGAGATGGAGAAGTGAAGATAATCATCTAAAAATGAAAAGTAGTAAATAAAAGGCGCATTTAATTCATATTGAGTTGCATTTAGTCCGACTTTTCTATCATAATTTTTTGATTTAAGATCTATAGAGTATAGTAATTTGTCAAAAAAGAGCGGATGAGAAAATCTATGATACTGCAAAGTCGGCAACTCTTGCAAAGTATCGCTATTTGAAATTTTTGCTGTATCTATATAGTATTTTGCATACATACCATAATAATCCAAATCTCTTTTAAAATAGTAATTAAGTGTAGAGGTTACTAACTTATTGTAAGTTTGCGTACTATTTTTTTTAGTATTTAGATAATCTATATCATTTAAGTATTTAAAATCCAAATACAATCCATCATCATAATCTTTACTAAATATCTTACTAAAAAGTTGGCTTCTATCATAATTTAGCTCAAACCCATAATGGCTACTATTTACAAGATTATTATCTTTTTTATATTTATCATATTCACTAAAAATTCCTGTTTGGATATTTAGATGAGAGTAGATAGAATCAACATATCTTAGAGTAGTATTTATGCCTACTCCTCTATTTGTTCTGATTTGAGGATCAAATTCTAGATCCAAATCCACTCTTGGAGCAAAATATATAGGTTGCAAATAAAATAATCCCTCAGAGCTTCCTAGTCCAAACTTAGGTCTTAAAAAACCACTTCTTCTTGTTTTATCAGTAGAAAATGAAAAATACGGCAGATACAAAATTGGAATATCGCCGGCATAAAAGGTAGCATTATATATACTTAAAAAATTATTTTTTCTATTATATTGGCCTGAGCTAAAATCTATCTTCCAATCTGGATTTTGAACATTGCAACTTGAAACTATAGATTTTTTAGTTAAATAATATTGGGGTTTTGAATTTGCACTCTGAGAGCTTATCCACAAATTTGTTTTATCCTCAAAAAAGAAAAGTGGTGCAAAGGAACCTATATCATTGTTTAAATTAAGAGTTATTTTTCCACTCTTAAGAGAGTATTCTATCCCTTCTAAAACTGTTATATCTCCAAAAAGATTTAAATCACCCGTTTTTTGATTGTATTTTGCTTCATCAGCAGTGATAAGATACTTTTGAGAATATAAAACTACATTGCCTTTGGCATGTATGATATCGGCTTTTTTGCTTACACTCTTTGCTAAGATTTCAACATTTTGAATCTCCCCAAAAGCTAGTGTAAAAAAAAGTGTAAAAAAAAGGAAAAATCTAATATGCATTCACTACCAATGTTCTTGCAACTTTGTCATGCCAAGTCTCTCTTTTTGGATTTGTCAATGCCCATAGAAATCCTATATAAAATAGACTTTCACTCACAATTCTCACAAGTGCACGATTTAATGAGTATATAATCGCGGGATTTTCTAAATCTATCGTTGAGACAACTCTTATCTTGATCAACATCTTTCCGGGTGTTGCTCCGTAATACCACACAAAAAATGTTTGATATATAATTTTTAACAATATCACATAAGAAAAAAGAGAGTTTAAGAGGTTCAGCGTCTCTTCATAACTCGCATTTTGAGGAACTCTACCAAAAAATATAATCATAAATAAAATTGATATCAAAACTTCATCGATAGTATAAGCAAATGTCCTCTGTTTTATCGTTGCAAGAGTTATATTTTCCGTTTCAAATCTATCTATTATCTGTTGATCAGTCATCTTTAAGTGCCTGATATGCAATATCTTGTCTAAATTGCTTGCCTGCAAAATGAACTTGCCCACAAAGCATATAGGCTTTGTCTCTCGCCTCTTTTATACTCTCCCCCAAGCCAACACAAAGCAGAACTCTTCCACCGCTTGCATATAACTTACCATCTTCGCTTGTAACACCGGCATAAGATATATGTGTCTCTTCTAGCTCTACACGTCCAGCTTTATCTACTATGATTTCAGATGGAGTTGAGCTCTTATATGGGTAATTTTCGCTTGCAATGACAACAGCAACTGCATGTTTATCATAAAATTCTAAATTCAAATTTTTTAAATCACCTTTGGCTGCACTATAAAAAAGTTGACTAGCAGGAGTCTTAAGAAGAGGCATGAGAACTTCACACTCAGGATCTCCAAATCTAACATTATACTCCAAAACAATCGGTTCACCATCAACAATCATCAAGCCAATAAACAAAACTCCCTCAAATGCACTTCCCTCTTCTTGCATGCCTTTCAAAGTCGGCTCTATGACTCTTATTTTTACTTTCTCATATAACTCATCATCAATAAGCGGTGTTGGTGCATAAGCTCCCATACCACCTGTATTTGGTCCTTTATCACCATCAAGCAACCTTTTGTGATCTTGGGCTGCTGGAAATACTTTATAGTCTTTTCCATCACAGATTGCAAAAACAGAGAGTTCATATCCATCTAAAAACTCTTCTATGATTATAGAACGACCTGCATCACCAAAACTCTCGCCACTAAGCATATCTTTTGCTGCTTTTTTTGCTTCATCTTTGCTTTGTGCGATAATCACACCTTTACCACCACATAAACCATCTGCTTTTACAACTATGGGCACATCAAGGGTATCTATAAAATCTTGAGCTTTTTTAAAATCATCAGTTTGCGTATATGAAGCAGTTGGAATTTTATACTTTTTTAAAAAGTTTTTCATATATATCTTTGAGCCTTCCAATCTCGAGGCATCTTTAGATGAGCCAAAAATCAAAAGATCTCTTTTTTTGAAAATATCTACGATGCCATTAACCAAAGGAGCTTCTGGACCTACGATGGTCAAATCTATATTTTTCTCTTCAACAAAATCTGCGAGCTTATCAAAATCTGTAATATCTGTATTTTTAGTAAATTCACCTGTTGCGCCATTTCCCGGAGCCATATAGATATTTTGCACATCTTTGTCTTTTTTTAATGCAAGAGCTATAGAGTACTCTCTGCCACCACCACCAACTATCAAAATATCCATTGAGAATTCTCCTAAAAAAAATAGCAGCACATGTAAAACATATGCTGCTAACCCAAGTGGGCGTTCGTTTATTCTTTGGCCCTAATCAAGCCAACGATGTAGCGCTAATTTCACCTTTAGGCTGCAGATTCTAACTTCGTTAGAAGCTCAAACAAAAATGCAGACACACCAGCAAAACACTCGCACCACAAATAACAATATGTTGGACCCTCATAAAACGGTTTCGCTTCACTCAGATACAATGTAATTATAAATCAATTATGCTTAAGATAATATTCAATAGACATTAAAGAGTTTCTATCGGTTCTGAAAAATAGTATCCTTGCATATAGTCAACATCAAAACCTTTCAATATTGAGACGATTTCTGGCGAACTTACATGCTCGGCTATAATTTTTGTATTTTTAATGTTTTTGCAAATTTTATTATCTGACCTTACGCACTATAATGAGCAAAGCTCGTTATAGTGGCAGGGACTAAAGTCCCTACAACCCCCTAAAGCTACGAAAAGTAGAACTTTGCGAGAAAGAAGTGCGTAAGGTCACTTATTATTGCATTTAGGTACTTAACTAGAAGTAACACCAATTATTTTTAAACTTAGATTCTTTGCTAGCTCTACACAACTTAGAATTGTCTGTTTTTTAGACAGAGTATAATCTATATGAGATGGAATTACTTTTGCTGTAACCTTTCCTATGCATACTGCCTTATAGTTTTTGTGCCAATTAAAATTCTTTAAAAAACATTTTACGGTTGAGGGTGAAGTAAATATAATCACAGAATTATTGTTAGGTTTTTCATATTGGTCATAAACTCTACATGTAGTTTCATAGATAATCTCTTCCACCAAGTCAACCCCAGCCTCTTTTAGTATCTGATTTAATCTTGAAGTAACCTCTTTTGCTCTTAAAAAAAGAACTTTTTTACTTTTAAGTTTGTCTTTTATCTCCTGTGCAAAAGAGTCTCCATATGAATTTTTTGCCGTATATACAAGGTTTGCATTATGTTTTATGATCTCTTTAGAAGTTCCTTGGCCGATTGAGTATATCTCTTTTTTTATCCAATCTTTATCAATCTTCCCTATTGCTCTAACCCCATTTTTAGAAGTAAAAATCAGAGCATCATAAAGATCAAGATCAACTCTCTTTTGAAAAAAATTAATCTTGATCATTGGTAAATTTTTTACACCGCCATATTTATCATCATTTAAAAGATAAATATCTCTCAAATCCTATTCCCACTCTATAGTTGATGGTGGTTTTGAAGAGATGTCATACACAACTCTGTTTATTCCATCTACCTCATTTATGATCCTGCTGCTCATCCTCTCTAATAAATCATGCGGCAAATGTGCAAAAGTAGCAGTCATACCATCTATACTCTCTACAATTCTTACACATATTGTATTGTCATAAGTACGATTGTCTCCCATAACCCCAACACTTTTTACATTCAAAAGAACTGTAAAAGCTTGCCATGTTTTATCATAATACCCACTCGATTTTAACTCATCAAGCATGATGACATCAGCTTTTCTTAAAATCTTTAAATCTTCATCATTCACTTCGCCCATAATTCTTATAGCAAGTCCTGGTCCCGGAAAAGGATGTCTGGCTATCATCTCTTTTGAAATACCGAGTTCAAGCCCAAGGGCTCTCACCTCATCTTTAAAAAGCTCTCTTAACGGCTCTATGAGTTCGAACTTCATCCAATCAGGAAGTCCCCCTACATTGTGATGAGACTTGATGGTTTTACTAGGACCTTTAACTGAAACAGACTCTATAACATCTGGATAAAGAGTGCCTTGTGCAAGATATTTTATATCATCATGTTTTTTTGCTTCAGCTGCAAAAAGCTCTATAAAAGTATGGCCTATAATTTTTCTTTTCTCTTCTGGATCTGTTACACCTTTTAGACGAGTGAGATAAGTTTGGGTAGCATCAATCGTAATGAGTGGAATCTTAAGCTTGGTTTTAAACATATTTTCAACATCTTCCCTCTCATTTGCTCTAAGAAGTCCTGTATCTACAAATATTGCTACTAATTTATCTCCAATAGCTTCATTTAGCAAAGCTGCCACTACCGAACTGTCAACTCCTCCGCTAACTGCACATAATACCTTGCCATCTTTGACGGTTGAGCGAATTTTTCCTATCTCTTCCTTTGCAAAGGAGCCCATATTCCAAGTTGTCTCACAGCCACAAATATGTTTGGCAAAATTTTTAAGGATTACTCCCCCATAAGTGGAGTGTGAAACTTCAGGATGAAATTGCAATGCATACATTTTTTTCTCTTCATTTGCTATTGCCGCATAAGGAGAGTTATTTGAGTGTGCAATTTTTACAAATCCATCCGGTAGAGTTTCAGCCTTGTCGGCATGTGACATCCAGACTATTTGAGCATTTTTAGTATCTTTAAATATGGGGCTAATCGACCCATTTACCTCATCAAACTCTATATTTGCTTTTCCATATTCATGATGCAAAGCCGGCACAATCTCACCACCAAAATAATCAACTAAAAGTTGCATTCCATAACAGATACTCAAAATCGGCAACCCAAGAGAAAAAATCTTCTCATCAGCCTTGTATGCGTCATCATCATACACGGAAGCAGGACCTCCTGAGAGTATGATCCCTTTTGGATTTTTCTTTTTTATATTTTCTATTGGTTCATTATATGGCAATATCTCGCAATATACTTTTTCCTCTCTCATTCTTCTAGCTATCAACTGTGTATATTGTGATCCAAAATCCAAAACTATAATTGGTACATATTTCATTCTATTTCTCCTCTGCCCATAAATGACATTTTAAAATTTTATTTCCACCCAAATAAAAAATTATGGGCAGATTCCTCTTGACTTTTGCTACAGCTAGAGCTGAGAAATTTTACTTTTTTATTTTACTGAAGTTATGGCTTGTGCCAAAAATTATACCAGATTAAAACAGATCTAAAATTTCAAACTGTATATACCATACTACTATTGACAAAATATATCCTATAAGTATAGTCCATGCGTATTTAAGATGTGCTCCAAATGTATATATCCCTCTTAATTTTCCCATGACTCCAACCCCGGCAGCTGATCCAAAACTAATCAAGCTTCCACCGATTCCTGCTGTCATAGTTACCAATAGCCACTGGTCCATACCCATATTTGGATTTGATTTCAAAACCGCACTCATAACCGGAACATTATCCACTATGGCAGATAAGAAACCAACACCTATATTTACTGCATCCGGTCCTACTATGGTATATAGCTTAGCTGCCATATCCAAGAAACCTAAAAAGTGCAATCCTCCAACTGCAGCTAAAATACCAACAAAGAAAAGTAGTGTATCGTGTTCTATTTTACTAATTGACTGAAATATATTAACCTCTGTATTGTATTTTCTTTTTAATCTGTATGAGTACAACTTCAAAAGAGATAGTCCAAACATCATTCCCCACATGGCAGGCAGATGGAAAAGTTGGTGAGACAGTACAGCACTTACTATAGTTATAACCCCTAGCGCCATAGTTACTCTACCTCCTGGGTATATTTCTTCTTTTTTCTCTTTGCTTGCATCAAAGTGAGGTTTGTCATTTGGTACAAATAGAGACAATAACCATGCAGTTACTACCCAGCCTATGATGGATGCCGGGAAAAGATAGAAAAAGTCAATAAATCCAGCTTTTTCAGCCGTCCATGCCATTAGCGTGGTAATATCTCCAAAAGGACTCCATGCACCTCCGGCATTTGCTGCTACAACGATATTTATAGCGGCTGGCACCAAAAACTCTTTTCTCTCTTTTTCTATCGTTATAAGGACGGTTGAGAGTATCAAAGCTGTAGTCAAGTTATCTGCGACAGGACTTATAAAAAATGCCAAAATACCAGTTATCCAAAAAAGTTTCTTATAAGAGTAACCTTTTGAGGTGAGGTTATACTTGAGTGTATTAAAGACATTTCTCTCTATCAAAGTCTCTATATATGTCATAGCAACCATCAAGAAAAAGAAAATCTCCGCAATCTCCAAAATCAGATGGTCAACTTCAAGAGCCAAAGGCTCCTTGTCCATACCATTTACCCAATAATACACCCCTATCATCATAAATATAAATGTTCCGATAAAAAGTGCCGGAATCGCTTTATTTATATGATATTTCTCTTCAGCAGCAATCACATAATAACCAACAACAAATACCACCAAAGAAAATATACCTACAAATGTAGTAGTAAGATGTTCTCCTCCCTGCGCAAATAAACTAGCCGTAAAAAACAGCAATATCCCCAATACTCTCATCATGTACCACTCCTTTTGATATAGTGTGCACCTAAAGACTCTTTTCTCTTAAGCGCACTTTTTATAATCTCTCTTGAACTTAACAATCTAAGCCTCAAAAGTTTTCCGATTGACAATTTTAACATTTCTTCCACTCTATTCAAAGCTTTTTGAAGATTTTTCTCATCTCTTTGGATTCCTGCATAACTCCACATCAAATTTCTTAGCTCATTTTTTAGCTCTTTATCCCCTACTTTTATCAGGCTTGGCTCTACCTCATCAAATTTTACTACTCTCTTTTTTTCTCTTAAAGTAAGTTTTATATCAAGCGCTACTCTTTTTGAGAAAACAAATCCCTCTAAAAGTGAATTACTAGCCAATCTATTTGCCCCATGCACTCTTGTGTTTGCAGCTTCTCCAACTACATATAAAGATTTTACTTTATCGACTCTTCCAAACAGATCACTCTTGATTCCTCCCATGGCATAATGAAATGCAGGAGAGACAGGCACCAAATCTATAGGCAGATAGTATCCCATATTATTCATATTAAAATAGATACTTGGAAACCTTTTCATGAAAAAGCCCTCTTCAAAACTATTCAAATCCAAAAATACCTTTTTACCACTCTTTTGTTGATAATCAAAAATAGCCTGAGAGACTATATTTCTTGGACTCAACTCACCTCTGCTGTCATAATCAAACAAAAATCTTCTGCCATCTTCATCAACAATTTTTGCACCCTCTCCTCTTAAAGATTCGCTTAAAAGTTGTTTTCTTACTGCACTACTTTGCACAAAGACAGTAGGGTGAAATTGCATCATTTCCATATCACGCAGGGCAATATCACGCATAGCACAGATACCTTGCATATCAGAGCTTATAGTTCTTGCATTTGTATGATATTCATAAACAGAACCAACACCTCCACTAGCTATGACTATCTTTTTGGCATATATATTAAAAATCTCATTATTATGAAATACTCTCACACCATAACACTCATTATCCTCTATCAAAAGATCTGTTACTTGCGTGTTGTAAAGTATTGGAAATTTTAGCAAATCCATTAAGAATTGATGTATATATCTTCCTGTTGCATCTCCACCCGCATGCAAAATTCTATTGCGAGAGTGAGCTGCCTCTTTTGTATATAAAAGATTTCCTTGTCTATCCTTATCAAACTTAAAACCATGCTCTATGAACTCTTTTATAACCACCGGGCCTTCATGACATAAAATATCGACTGCACCCTCATCACACAACCCTGCACCGGCATTTAGTGTGTCTTTTATATGTATAGGTATGTCATCATCATCAACGGCAACGGCAACTCCTCCTTGTGCATAAAAAGTATTGCACTCCCAAGCATAATCTTTTGATAAAACCAATACATTCAAATCATCATCAAGACTAAGAGCCGTATGCAAGCCTGCAACACCTGCTCCTATAATCACTACATCGTGCATCGACTTCACTAGCTCTCTCCTTTAGCTAGACTTTTATACATGGTCTTTGCTATCTTTGCTTGTT